>CAZLHT010000009.1:0-14302 GCA_964559185.1 uncultured Natronomonas sp. | reverse complement strand
TCGGCGCGCTCGTCGCGCTCGTCCGCCGGGTCCCGTTCTGGGCGGTCTGCGTCGGGTTCGGCTCGCTCGGCGTGCTGGGCGGGGCGTTGTTGATCCTCTGACGGCGGCCGGCGCCGGTCAAATCCGTTACGGTGATGATCGTATTGTTGAAGGAAGCATACACGTGTGCGATGCCCCAGGTATTTTCGTCTGCCATCGTCATTGTCCCTCCGCGCGTTCCGGATGAAGTTCGTCCGCGAGCGGGCTTGCCCCGTCGAACTCGATTTCGTCCTCCTCGTCGACGTCGACTTTCGTCGACGGCGAACCGACGCGAGCGCCGTCGACCGTCACGTGTCCGTGGGCGATGAACTGTCGCGCTTGATTGGGCGTATTCCCGATTCCCTTCCGGTACGCGACCGTCTGGAGCCGCCGTTCGAGAATGTCGGTTTCGTCCAACGAGAGGACGTCGTCGAGACTATCGCCTTCGTCGAGAACGCCGATACGCTTCAGCCGGGCTAGGAACTCGCTGCCGGCTTCGGCGGCGGCGTCGGTGTCGCCCTGCGCCTCGCCGATGAGCCGCCGGGCCTCGCGGCGGTAATTGCGCAGTTCGGACTGTGCGCGCCACAGTTCCTCCTTGTTCTTGAGTCCGTATCGCGAGAGCAAATCACCCTCCGCAGCTATTCGCTCGCCTTGGAAGGGGTGATTCGGCGTCTCGTAGAACTTGGTATTGGTTCCGAGCGCCATTATTCTTCAGCGGCCTCCTCTTCGGCCTGCTCCTCTTTGATCGCCTCGATGTTGACGCCGATCGTTCCCTCGGTTCGCCCGGTGGATTTGGTTCGTTGCCCGCGAACCTTCTGGCCGCGCTGGTGGCGAACGCCCTTGTAGGAGTCGATCATCTGCATCCGGTTGATGTCCTGCCGCCGGCTCATCTCGAGATCGTTTCCGATCTCGTGCGTCGTCGCGCCGGTGAAAAAGTCCCCTTGGTGGTTTGCGAGCCACTCGGGGACCTCGTCGGCGTACCCTTCGACGAGGTCGACTATCTCCTCTATCGTCTCCTCGTCGAGCGCGCCGAGTACGTCGCGGCGATCGACTTCGGCCTTGTTGGCGATGATGCGAGCGACGCGCCGGCCGACACCGTTCATGTCGGTCAACGCCCGCTCGACGCTTTTCGTCCCGTCGAGATCGGTCCGTCCGATGCGGACGAAGTACTGAATATCTTCGTCTTCCTCGTCCGCATCTGGTTCTTCTGTGCTCATGTGTGGTTTCGATTAGCGTCGTGGCGGGGATTTGAACCCCGGAGGCTTACGCCACAGAGTTAGCAACCCTGCGCCTTGGGCCAGGCTTGGCTACCACGACTCGCACGCGTATCGTCGCCCTCCCGGACTCGGGGTCGATCCCCTGCATCTATTGCAACCGTCGATACCCGACCACCGTACTTAAACCGCACGGAACGTCAAGGACCGCGTGAGACGCTCGCGCGATCGACTCGGATCCGGGATCCGTACGGGAACGAATTACGCCCGCCGGTCCGAAACGGCCCGACGACGGACGATGCCCTGCATATTTGCCGTCGTTTCGGCGAACGAACGGAACGCCGCCCCGGTCTCGCTGTCCGGATCCTTGACGACGGGACGTCCGGAATCGCCACCCACACGAACGCTCGGATCAAGGGGTATGCGTCCGAGAAACGGCATATCGACCTCATCGGCGAAAGACTCGCCACCGTCGCTGCCGAAGATGTCGTGTTCGCTCCCACAGTCGGGGCAGACGAAGCCGGACATGTTCTCGACGATCCCCAGTACGGGCGTCTCGTGCTCGCCGAACATCCGCAATCCCTTCCGAGCGTCGTCAATGGCAACCTCTTGGGGCGTCGTGACGATGACCGCACCCGAGACGGGGACAGACTGCAACAGCGTGAGCTGAGTGTCTCCCGTTCCCGGCGGCAGGTCGACGATCATGTAGTCAAGCGAGCCCCACTCCACGTCATCCCACAGCTGGGTCAACACCTTGTGAACCATCGGCCCCCGCCAGATGATCGGGTCGTCCTCGCCGACCAGAAAATCCATACTCATGAGCTTCATCCCGTACTGTTCCGGCGGGATCAACGTCTCCTGGCGAGTCGCCTTTGGGCGGGCGTCGGCTTCGACCATTCGTGGCACGTTCGGCCCGTAAATATCGGCGTCGAACAGGCCGACGCGTGCGCCGAGATCGGAGAGACCGGCCGCAAGGTTTACCGCCACGGTCGATTTCCCGACGCCGCCCTTTCCGGATGCGACGGCGATGATATTCTCGACGTCCGGGAGAATCCCTTCGTCGGCCGAGGACTCGGTGCCGACGCTCGCTGAGAGTTCGATCTCGCGGTCGAGATTCCCGAGTGCGTCCCGAACCTCTCCGGCGATCGCTGTCTCGATCGGCGAATAGGGTGCACCGAGCGCCAGATTTACCGAGATGGTCTCCGAGTCGATCCGCACGTCGTTGATCAATCCGAGCGAGACGATATCGTCCCCCAGATCGGAATCCTCAATCGTCGAGAGTCGATCGAGAACCTCGTGTTCGTCCATACGTCGAGTAGGTCCGCAAACGCCGATAAGGATTGTGACCCCGAACGATGTGGTGACCCCGGCACGGCCATATGTAACCGTATTAGATTACGTTCCCCCCGGTTCCGGCGTCGATTTTAAGCACCCGTATCCGAAGATGAACGTATGCTCGTGGACGGATTCGGTCGGGAGACGACGGGAGTGAGGATCTCGCTCACCGACCGATGCAATTTCGACTGCGTTTACTGTCACAACGAGGGACTCGGCGACACTCGCGGACCGATGGAACCGGCCGACGACGAGATGTCGACCGACGACGTCGTCCGGTTTCTGGAGGTCGCCGCGGAGTTCGACATTGGAAAGGCGAAGTTCACCGGCGGCGAGCCGATGCTTCGCGAGGATCTCGAGGAGATCATCCGACGGACGCCGGGGACGATCGCAACGTCGCTGACGACGAACGGAACGTTCCTGCCCGAACGGGCCGAGGCGCTCGCTGACGCCGGGCTCGAACGAGTCAATGTCTCACAGGACGCCCTCTCGCCAAAGGCGTTCCGGGAAGTGACGAAGAGCGCCGCCTACGACGACGTGCTGGCCGGGATCGACGCCGCCCTTGATGCCGGACTCGCGCCGGTCAAACTCAACATGGTCGTGTTCGAGCGGACTGCCGGATACGTCCCCGAGATGGTCGATCACGTCGCCGAAAACGAAGGATTACAACTCCAGCTCATCGAGTACATGCCCGAACTCGCCGGCCGACCCGAGTGGGCAATCGACATCGAGCGTGTCCACGGATGGCTCGCCGAACGGGCCGACCGGATCGAGCGCCGGGAGATGCACGGGCGAAACCGTTACTTCGTCGCCGAGGACGATTCCGGTATTCCAGGCGGAATGGTCGAGATCGTCGATCCGGTCGGGAACGTCGACTTCTGTGCGAACTGCCATCGCGTCCGCGTGACCCACGAGGGCTACCTGAAGGGCTGTCTCAACCGCAACGACGACCTCAAGAGCATGGGTGAAATGTCGAAACCGGAGATCCGCAAGACCTTCCGCGAGACCGTCGAAGCGCGGGTCCCATATTACGGGGAGTACATGATCAAAGACGACGAGGGAGAGTGGACGTTCAACGAGGAGTACATCGCCGCCTGATCGCGGTACGGCCTCCCGACCCTCGAATCCTTCGGCTAGTCGTCCCGGAGAATCCCGCGGACGCTCAGCACGGCCCCGATGATCACCAAGTTTTCACGATGTACTGTCCCTCCACCGCCAGTCCGTACGGAAAAACGATTAACACGACCTCCGGGAAGAGGACGTTAGGAAGCAACGTGCCGGGGAGCTGGAGGAACAGCAGGAACAGTCCCAGGCGGATCAATGGTCGATAATACAGGCAGAGTCCAATGAGTACCTCCCAGACGCCGAGGACGGAACGAACAGTTCCCCCGGGACGAGATACGCCGTCACCGCGACGAGTTTCCGTGCCGAACTGATACCGAGCACCTTGAGCGTCTCGAACCAGATGAACACGATCGCGATCGCCACCCGCAACGCGGGAGCGCTCCAGCGGTCCATCCATTCGGCGACCGCGGCGTCGAGCCGTTTCGGCCGACCGACGACGACGCGAAGTCGCCATATCTCGTCTCCAATGCGCATCATCCGACACCGATACGCCAGACTCCGCGCCGAGACGTTTTATTAGGGCGTTATTTCGTGTCATCTATTATCGGGCGTTATTTTGCGTCCGTTTCTTCTGATCTGCGCTCGACGAGTTCGTTGACCGCACCGTGTTGTGAAGGCTCGTTTGGCGCGGGTCGAGTGTAGCGACTCCGACGGTTCGTGTCACGTCGACCATCACGGGGTGAATATTTATTCGAGGACGCCGTATCGGCGTCTATGTCGAACGTCCAACAACAGGTCGAATCGGCCTGCCCCATCGTCGAGTCCATGGAGCAGATCGGCTCGAAATGGCGGTTGCTCGTCCTTCACGACCTTCGGAACGGCGAGAAGCGGTTCAACGAACTCAAGCGATCGACGGACGCGAACTCCCGGACTCTCTCTCGCGTCCTCGACGACCTGCAAGCGTCGGGGTTCGTCGTGCGACGACTCGAAGAGGACGCTCCCGTCGCGACCTATTATTCGCTGACCGAGAAGGGTCGATCTTTGTGTCCGGTTTTCGACGAGATCGAGGCGTGGGCCGACAAATGGATCGAGGGACTGTAGCCGGTCGGACGGGTTCGCGGCTCAGCCGTGTGTCTCAGGATACGCCGAGCCGAGCAGTTCGGGGTCAGAGAGCAACCGTTCTCGAACCGGATCGATGACCTCGGAGATGGCGGCCGCAACCGCGGGCTTGAGATCCGCAGGGTGTAGCTCCCCCGAGACAAAATCTTCTTCCAGCCCATCGTACCCGTCGTATTCGAGATCGCCGCCGTACTCTTCCGGTCGCTCGACGACGAAACTGCCGCCGCGTTCTTGGAGCACCGGAAAGACGAGAAAGCGGAGGTACTCCAGGACACCGTTCTCCTCGATCTCACCGGCGGGACAGTACGCCCCGTTTATCTTCGACTCGACCGCGTCGTCGTCGTCGGTGAGGTTGATCTTCGAATCGGCCTCGGAGGCGGACATCTTTCCGCCCGAGAGTCCCGATAAGAGCGGCGCGAACACGCAAGAGGGTTTTTCGTATCCCAGATCGGGGAGCTGTTCGCGCGCCAGCATGTAGATGCCGCGTTGGTCAATCCCCCCGTAGGCGATGTCGGCATCAAGGGCGGCCACGTCGAGCGCCTGCATGAGCGTGTAGACGAGTCCGCCGAGCTTTGGATTTTCCGATTGTCTGACGACCTCGCTACCTGCCCGTTGAGCACGCGAAAGCGTCGTTCCCGCGAGCGTTCGATAGAGATCCATCGCGTAGGGTTCCTCGAGTTGGAAATCCGTCCCACGGACGAACGATATCGATTCAGGGTCGGTTCCGGCGGCGTCGATCATCGCGTCGATGGCTGTCTCGTAGTACGTCGATCGGGCGTCCAAGAGTTCGAACGGGCTCTTCGCATCGTCCAAGTGTGCGTGCAAGTCGGCGATGAGAACCGTCACATCGAGGCCGGCGTCGATGAAGTCGGCGAGCTTTCGCATCGTCGTGAAGTGGCCGATGTGCATCTCGCCGGTGGGCGCGTAGCCGACGTAGCCGCTCGGGGTCTCGCTCCCCTCCAACAGCGCTTCGATCTCGGCGACCTCTATGACCTCCTCGGTGAACCGCGTGACCAGTTCGGTCCGTTCGGCCGTGTCCATGCGCGTGGTTCCGCGAGACGGCCGATAAAACGTTCGGGTGGGATCGTCCGTGCTGGAACCTATCACAGGGCACGAAACGAGCGAACGACCGACGCCGTGACATCGGGGTTACCGGATGACATCGACGTTGCCGAGATAATATATAGGTACAAATGCGTATCTGATTGTGTAATGTTACTACAATGTTCAGTCGATCGAACCGACGTACGAATTCCCGCCGTAGCGGAAGGGCGAGCACGGATACCCGCCGCAATGGAGGAGCGATAATGGTCGAACTCGCTGGTGCGGAAGTCATCTTCCTACTCGCACGCGTGCTTTTCGGCGGTATCCTCGCGTTCATGGGACTGAACCACTTTCTGAACGCGGAACAGATGATCGGCTACGCTGAGTTCAAAGGGCTTCCCGCGCCGACGCTGTCGGTGCTCGCAAGCGGTGGACTCCTCGTTTTCGGCGGGCTCTCGATCGTCACCGGCGTCATGCCGGCGATCGGGGCCAGTGCGCTCGCGCTGTTCTTGCTCATCTCGGCCGTCACGATGCACGATTTCTGGCGCATGGAGGGCGAAGACGCACAAAACGAGATGACGTCGTTCCTCAAGAACGTGTACGGGGCCGCCGGCGCACTAGCGTTCCTCGCTGTCTCCGGAGTAGGGTGGCCGTACGCGCTCAACGTCGGATTTTAACGCGTCGCTCTCGATAGCCTCCCCTTTCGACGAGTTCGACGGTCCTCGAACGATCTGATACTTATAAGATGTTCTGTCGTTGATCACTAGGTATGACCTACATATGCCGGAACTGTAAACGGACGTTTACGAACGAACTCCAGTACGAACTTCACCGCGACACCTGTTCGTCGGAGGCGCTCATTTGCGAACGCTGCGGGGGGCAGTTTTCGGAGCGGCAAGCGACGCGCGACGGTTGGTACTACGCCTGTCCGAACCACGACTGCGACGGCTCCGGACGCGGGGAGGACCTCCATCCGGTACGCGATTTCAGCGTGGCAGTACGCCCGCGGTAGGGTATGGATCCATGTCCTGCGACGGATTCTGACCCCGCGAGGATACCGGGATCGCGGTGCCCCTAGGGGTGCGATTTTGACCGATCGACAGCTATTCTGGCCGTCGATACGCGGCTCGGATTTTAGTATCCGTTCTTCGTCGACGCGACCGTGATCGACGTCCGCGACCTCCGAAATCCGCTCTTAATCGCGAAACTCAAGGTCGAGCGGACGATGGAGACGGGGGAGTTCGAACCCCTTGAGGACGTGGTGCAGGACCACGATCGGATGGAATTGATGATCGAAACGCTGTTAACGCTCGCGGGAACCGGCAAAGGGATCGACGAGGTGGAACCGGTCGACCTTACTACGCTCGCGAAACTCTGTCGGCAAACCGTCCGGCGACACGACGCTCGTCACCGGGCTCGATCATCCGATACAGGCCGATCGAACTCGGACGAGAAAACAGCTGGAATACCTGATGCGAAACGCCGTGGAACATGGTTCCACGAGCAATCGAACGCGATCCGACGACGCCGTGGAACGTGGCTCGACCGACCCCGACCCGCTGGCTCGTCGGAATTCCGTCGAGCGCGGGGGCGGAGAAGTGACTGTCACAATCAGGGAGCTCGATGAGGTGGAGGGATTCTACGTCGAAGACGACGGTCCCGGGATTCCAGAGAACGAACGCGAAGCCGTGTTCGACGAGGGGTGCTCGACACGGGCGGATGGAACCGGGTTCGGACTCGCGATCATTACCGACATCCTCGACGCACAAGGGTGGAACCTCGCCATCGCCAGAAGCGAAGATGGTGGGACCCGAATCGAGATTTCCGGCGTGGATTTTCGGTGAACGCCGATCGAGCGTGGAAACGACCGGTCACTCCCCGCGGAATCCGGCGGTGGCCGCCGTCACCGTCTCGAACTCCGAGTCGTCGTAGGCGACGAACCGGACGTCTGAGAGTGACGACGGTTCGTGGTCGGCGATGGTCTCGGCGATAATTCGAGCGCCCGATTCGAGGTCGAACCCCGCGACGCCGCAGCCGAGCGCCGGGATCACGAGCGATCGACAACCGCGGTCGGCGGCGGCGGCGAGGGCGTTTTCCGTCGCGCTTCGGATGCTTTCCTCGGTCGCTCGTCTGTCCCCGTAGTGAGGCATCGCAGCAGCGTGAATCACGTACTCCGCGTTGAGTCCGAAAGCATCGGTGACCGCGACTTCGCCGAGATCGACGGGTCCCTTCGAGACGGCTTCCTCGTCGAGTTCGCGGCCGGCCGCCCGGCGTAGCGCGCCGGCGACGCCCGATCCCATCCGCAGGCTGGTCCCCGCGGCGTTGACGAGCGCGTCGGCGGACTGTTCGGCGATGTCACCCCGGACGACGCTGAAATCCATGGGTTACATTCGCACGCCACGGTAATAAACGGCGGGTGGGACGGTCTTCGAGCGGTTCGCTATCGGCTCAATTGAGTACCCGATTTAGCTCGACGGCAGCGTTTATCAACCCCATATGGACGTATGCCTGAGGAAAGTTCCCCATTTGATCGCCCGTTTCGGGGTGAAGTTCCTCTGCAAAGAGCCCAAGGTGGTTCGAATACTCCAGTAACGTCTCGAAGAGTTCCCTCGCTTCGTCCGTCTGTCCGAGCCGAACCAGACACGCGACCAGCCAGAAGCTGCACGTCGTAAACGCCAAGTCGCCGGACAGGATTGGATCGCTCTCTACCTCCCTGGGGTGGTACCGATAGAGCAGCGAATCGACAGCGAGGTTGTCTCTGATCGCATCGATCGTCGCTTCCATCTTCGGATGTCGCGCTGGTAGAAAACCCACGAGCGGCATGAGGAGTGCGGACGCGTCGAGAGCCTCTTCATCGAACGCCATCTTGAACGCACCCAACCCCTCGGACCACCCCTCCTCGAGAACGGTTTCCTTGATTTCGCTTCTGACGGGTTTCCATCGCTTCAAGTCCGCCCGATAGCCGTTCCATATGGCGGTCTTGATACCCCGATCGAGACCGACCCAGCACCACATCTTCGAGGTCACGAAGTGTCGATTTCCGCCTCTGACCTCCCAGATGCCGTGATCCGGTCGGTCCCACTCCTCGCAGATGTGATCGACCGTCGGTTTGAGGAACCCTTCATACACCTCCTTGTCTATCCCGCCCAGTTTCCGGTTAACGAAGTAGGCCCCGTCGATCATCGCCCCGTAACTGTCCCACTGAAGCTGATCGGCCGCAGCGTTGCCGACCCGAACCGGTCGCGAGTTCCTGTAGCCTTCGAGATGTTTGAGTTCCCCTTCTGGGGGGACGGAATTGCCCTGTACATCCACGATCGGCGGGATCCGTTCGGGATCGAGCGTCCGCTCCAGCAGATCCAGAAAGCCGATGCCGAGTTCGTGATAATCGAGCAAGTGAAACGACCACGCCGAGAAGATTGAGTCCCTGATCCACGTGTACCGATAGTCCCAGTTTCTCGTGCCTCCTGGCATCTCCGGTAGCGAGGTGGTCGCGGCGGCGACGACGGCACCGGTCGGATCGTACGTGAGGAGCTTCAGGGTCAGCGCCGACCGGAGTACCGCCTCCCGCCAAGGACCGTCGTACTCGCATCGACTAGACCACATCTTCCAGTACCGTCTCGTTCGCTTGAGGGTCGAACGGGGATTCTCGACCAGTTCGACCGGATCCACGTCGCCGTACCCGCAAGCGAGCCACAGTTCGTCGCCGTCGCTGACGTCGCGCTCTCCGATCGCTCCGGACGCCGACGTCTCGAGATCGACCGCAGAGGCGAGCGTCAGGGATTCGGTTCCGTTCACGGCCCGATACCCCTCGTCGAGTGTTTCGACGATCGTCTCGCCTCGGGCGAAGTCCAGCCGGGGATCGAAGCGCACTCGAACGGTGGGGTGGCCGTCCAGACACTCCACCGACCGAAGGATCTCGTCCCGATCGACTAGCTCGCCGCAATCCATGAAATAGGGCATGAAGTCGGTTATCCGGACGGTGCCGTCCGGGGACTCGATCGTCGTCCGGAGGACGTTCGTCTCCGGTTCGTATCGCTGTCGCGTCGGTGTGCCATCGACCAGCGTCACGCCGAAACGGCCGCCCGAATCGTGATCGAGCAGTGCCGCAAAGACGGCTGGAGAGTGGAAAAAGGGGAGACAACACCATTCGATAGTACCGTCACGGCTCACGAGCGCCGTCGTTCGGGGGCTTCCGATGACGCCGTACTCTCCGATGTCACGATACATACTACGGACCTAGGTCGTTCGGAGGGTTCAAGCCTCTGCTTTTTGCGTTCGGATCACTTCCTTCGACACCCCCGACGATGAGCCCCGATACATCGCGATCGTCTTACGGTGTGGACGTCCCACGAGATCGGCACCGGGACATGGCCTACTATATAGGTCGCGCTCTCAGTACCCGCCAATGGACGAGACGGACGGCGACAGGGTGACCGAACGCCCCTTCGGAGAGGATCTCACGCCGGCGGTGCGGCGAATCGACGAGGACCCCGGATCTGGCGCGTCGACTCCCGACATAGACGAGCTAGTCGGACCGCCGCAAGCGCTCGAAGCGGAAGTACAGGGAATGTGGGCGGTTCAATCGGCGATTTCGGCGGCCATACTCGGCGTCATCGCCGCCGTCGCGTTAACGGTGCTCTCGCCGGGGGGGGCGTGGGTCGGCGGCGTCGTGTTCGCCGCGGGGGCGATCCTCGGGATCGTCCTCTCAGTGCTCAGATACCAGATCTGGACGTACGAAGTCGGGACGGACTCGCTGTACCTACGGCGAGGCGTGATAACTCGCGTCAATACTGTCGCACCCTACGTCCGGATCCAGCACGTCGATACCCGGCGAGGACCACTCGAGCGGGTGTTCGGACTCGCGACGACCGTCGTCTACACCGCTGGCTCCCGCGGCGCGGACGTATCGATTCCGGGGCTGACGCCGGAGCGGGCCGACGACCTCCAGGCCCGGCTGAAACAGTTGGCGATCGTCGCCGAGGGCGAAGACGCGGTCTGATGAAGCTCCACCCGCTGTCCGTTCCCGTTCGTGCGGGCGAGTCGGTCGTCAGACTCGCATGGCTGCTCGTTATCATCCTCATCGGATCGCCGGCAATCGGCGGCGGTGCCTCCGGAGCCGCGGGCCTCGTCGGTTCGTGGTTCCTCGTCGCGCTCGCCTACCAGTTCGTCTACTACCAGCGCTTCGAGTACGAGCTTTCCGACGACACGCTGGACATTGCCTCCGGCGTCATCTCGCGACGGAACCGAGAGATCCCGATCGGGCGGATACAGAACGTCGACATCAGCCGAAACCTCTTCCAGCGTGCGCTCGGCATCGCACAGATCGACCTCGAAACCGCCGGCGGCTCATCGACGGAGGCGTCGCTTCGGTACGTCAGCTTCGAGGAAGCACAGCGGCTACAGTCGGAGCTCGGACGGCTGAAACGGGGCGAAGGATTCGACAAGGGGGAGAAAGAGACCCTCGAACGGGAGCTTTTTACCGTCACGTCGAATGAGCTGGTTCTGCTCGGGATCGTCGGCGTCGATCTCCGACTATTATCGCTCATCACCGTCTTCCTTCCAGTCGTCGCACCGTCGCTACGGGAGCGATTCGTCGACCCACTGTTCGGGCTCGCCGTCACCGCGCCCCTCGCAGCCGCCGGAATCGTCGCCGCGGCCGCCTCGATAAGCGGTGCCATCGCCGTGGCGAACTACTACGGGTTCCGGCTCGCCAGACGAAACGACGAACTCCTCTACGAGCGTGGATTGCTACAGCGCTACAGCGGCTCGATCCCGCTCGAGAAGATCCAGACGTTGACGGTCTCTGAGAACGTCATCGCTCGTCGACTCGGTTACGCATCACTCGCCGTCGAAACCGCGGGTTACGCGCCGAGTGACGCCGGATCCCAATCGGCGGTCCCGCTCGCGGAACGTGGCCGAGTGTTCGACCTCGCTAGGTCGATCGAGGAGTTCGAACCAATTGAGTTCGAACGCCCCCCGAAGCGAGCCCGGGAACGGTACGTGGTTAGATACGGGATCGTCGCCTTGCTCGTCGTCGGTGGAGCCTTCGCCGCCGACGCCTATACCGGCCTGACGTTCGCGTGGTACGTCACGATCGGGCTCGTACCGCTCGCCACGATTGCTGCGCAACTCAAGTGGCAAAATCTCGGCTACGCCCCCCAATCGGAGTACATAGTCCTCCGGGAGGGCTTTTGGACCCGGACGATTACGATCGTCCCGTACTACCGCGTCCAGACGGTGCTCGACTCACAGACGGTGTTTCAGCGGGGCCGGCGGCTGGCGACACTCGTCGTCGACACGGCCGGCTCGAGCGGGCTGACGAACCGCCAGCCGCGGGCGCTCGACATCGACGAAAAGCGAGCGGAAGAACTCAGAGAAACTGTCGCGGATCGCCTCCAGGAGATGGTTCGACAGCGGCGGAGTCAACGTCGCCGCGAACGCCTCCGCTCGATCGAAGCGGAATTGGACGAGGGATCGCCGAGCGCGACCACCTGATCGCCCACTCAAACCTTTTCAGTGCGACGATCGACCGTCCGGTATGGCACGGGAAGTGAGACATGAATCGAGCGGCCCGGAGGTTTTCGAGCGCTCGGATCTCGGCGACGACGGACAACTCTACGTCTGTCGCTGCGGGCTGTCCTCGAAGGGCGCGCTCTGCGACGGTTCCCACAACGTGACGACCGACGAAGCGGACGGAACGGTATATAAATACGAGAACGACGACCCGGACGGCGACCGGAGGCCGATAACTGACTTCGAGTTCGACGAGGGGTAAGCGAAGGACGGCGGGGGGTAGTCCTTATAAGTGTCCGTCGTCGAATCTGAGGTCGTTTAAAAACCCGGTCGAAGATTCAGTGTCAATATCCAGTTCGGTGCCAAAATCTATCATAAACTCCCGCCCGAGAAGAAATAGCTGCCTATAAATAGCCCTCTTCGAGCAGGAGTTCGCCGTTCAATACGCTCGCGCCGGCGGCACCGCGGATCGTGTTGTGGGCCAGACCGTTGAACTGGACGCCGTGAGTCGTCGACTCGATCCCGCCCGCTGAGACCGACATCCCGTCGCCGAGCATTCGGTCCAATCGGGGCTGGGGACGATTCGGGTGGTCGAAGACGGTAATGAGTTGCTCCGGCGAAGAGTGGAGGTCGATCGAGGGGTACGATTCGAAGACCTCGGCGAACGCCTCGACGGCGGGATCGTCGACGAGGTCCGCCCAGACGTTTTCGAGGTGACCGTCGAGCGTCGGTACCCGGTTACACGACGCGGAGACGTCGGCCCCGTGGAGGCTGACCTCGGCCCCGTCGAACGACCCGAGTAGTTTCCGTGATTCGGTCTCCATCTTCGCCGCCTCGCCACCGATGTGGGGGATGACGTTGTCGATGATCTCCATCGACGTGACGCCGGAATATCCGGCCCCGGAAACGGCCTGTAGGGTCGAAACCCAAACGCGTTCGAGACCGAACCGATCCAGCGCCGCGAGCGTGGGGACCATCGTGATCGTTGAGCAGTTGGGGTTCTTTATCAGTCCCCCGTCCCACCCGCGCTCGTCACGCTGAACCTCCAAGAGTCCGAGGTGATCGGCGTTGATCTCGGGGATCGTCAGCGGGACGTCCTCGTCCATCCGGCCGTTCGAGGAGTTCGAAGAGACCATGTACCCCGCTTCGACGAACGTGGGTTCGACGGCCGCCCCGACGTCCGAGGGCAGCGACGAAAACAGGAGATCGACGTCGTCGGGAACCGCTCCGGGATCGGTTTCGACGACGGTGAGATCGGCGGTTTTCTCGGGAATCGGCGTATCGACGCGCCATTTGGCCGCTTCGCGGTACGTGCGGCCCGCGCTCGAAGCCGAGGCGGTGAGAGCGACGATCTCGAACTCCGGATGCGGTACGAGCAGCTGGACGAGTCGTTGTCCGACGGCACCAGTCGCGCCGAGGACACCTACGCGGGTGGACATTGCCGGTGGTATGTCGAGCCACAGGAAAACGGTTGTGGAAAACGGCAGTAGAAGGTGATCGTCGAACCCGGCGGGTGTCGATGTATCGGATGGAGGCGATCGTTGAAAATTGCGGTGGTCTCGGCGGAATGGAGGCGAAGGGCCCGACCTAGGCCGCGTCTTCGTAAGCGCTGTTCTTGTGGGTGACGTATCCGGCGATTCGGTTGCGGACGCCCTTCGATTCGATGTTCGTCAGTTCCGTGACGAGATCCTTGTTGTGTTCGAAATCGTCCCTGAACGCGTTCGGATATCGCTCCATGAGCAACGCCGCGGTTTTCTTGACGTAGGCGGGTTTGATGGCCATCAGTAGCGAACTCTACTGCTGTGGTACTCAAAAAAGATTCGACTCGGCTTTTCGCTTAGGAGGGACTGATTTGAGCAACGGTTCCCCGATATCGGGATAACGAGGATAGAGAATGAGTGCCACCACCGACGCGGTTCGCGTGCTCCACGTCGACGACGACCCGAACTTCGGCGACATGGCCGCGACGTTCCTCGAGCGCGAGGACGACCGGT
>CAZLHT010000008.1:11099-14372 GCA_964559185.1 uncultured Natronomonas sp. | reverse complement strand
GTCGTTGCGAGTTTCGGCCTCCTCCTCGCCGGTGTCGTGGGGTATATGGCCTTTCGGTTCATCGCAGCGGTAACCGTTGCGGTATTTCTGTACTATTCGACACGGAGGTTCTACGTCGCGCTCGATCGGTTCCGACTTCCGAAACCGATTCGGGCCGGGGTGACGATATCGATACTCGCGATTCCACTCTTCGTTCTCGTCGGTTACACGATCGTCCTCCTCGCCATCGAAGCCAGAACGTTCACTCAAACGTATTCGCTATTCGAGACCACGCCGGACTCTGTGGCGTGGTTCGAGGGACTCAACGATCTTCCAGAGTTTACCGTCAACGGGATCTTCGATGCGTATCGGGCGGGCGATCTCGACGTGATCATCGACTTCGCTACCGAGCACGCGGTGTTCGCGACGAGTCTCCTCACGGGATTTCTTTTGAACCTCCTCATCGTTGTGGTCATAACCTACTACCTGCTCATCGACGGCTCAAAATTTCGATCGTGGCTCCTGCGGTTCGACGACGACGCGATCGCCCGCGAATACTTCGAGGCCGCCGACGAGGAACTCGAAGCGGTGCTCTTCGGAAACCTCCTGAACGTGATCGTCATCTCCCTCATCGCAATCGTCGTTTTCACGGGGTACAACGTCGTCGCACCCTCCACCGTATCGCTCCCGTATCCCGCACTCGCAGGCGCATTGACCGGCATCGCGAGCCTGATTCCGGTCGTGGGGATGAAAATCGTCTATTTTCCTCTCGCGACGCTGGCAGCGATTCCGAACGCGCTCGATGCGGATCCATCGTTCATGGCGTATATCGTGGGTTTCCTGCTGTTGGCGATCGTCGTCGTCGACACAATACCGGATCTCGTCCTCCGGCCGTACCTCAGCGGCAAGCGAACCCACGTCGGACTGTTGATGCTCGCATACATCTTCGGTCCGATCGTGTTCGGTTTCTACGGACTCTTTTTGGCCCCGATCGTGCTCGTGCTGGGGTTGACGTTCGCGGATACTGCGCTGCCTCGATTGCTCGGTGCCGACCAGCCGGAAGACGTCCCCTCGCCGAATCAAGCACGGATCGACGAATTTTGATCCCCCGAATCCGATCTCCCCACCGCTTCGCGGCGAAGGTATCGGACGGCCATTCCGCCCCGAGAAATCAGAAATTCATCCGTAGGAACCGGAAAGGTACTTTGTACAGGCGTCACTATCACCCCCCATGAGTCTTTCGTTGGAAGACGACTGTCCGCGATGTAGCACGTCGGAGTTTTACAGGGCGGCGAGCATGCGAATCCAACTTGGCGTGAAAAAGAAATGGCACTGCACCGAATGCGAATACGGATTCGTGACGATCGACGGCATCGATACCTCCGCCTGAGACGGTCGATCGGACACGAGTGATTCACTCGTTCGCGGTCGTCTCGACGCGTAGGTGACCGGTCCTATCACGTGGGTGAGGTGTCGAACGTGAGTATCGTTCCGAACGTGAGCGAAACCCAGTAGAAACGCCAAACGGCTATTCGTCGAGCGACTGCCAAGAGAGCCGCGGATTGCGGGCTGCCGACGCCTGATCGATCCGTCGGGCCGCCGTTCGATTCGGTGCGGTCTCGAGCGACTCCGCGTCGTCCGCCCGAACGGCGTTAAACGCCGCGGCGAGCTGATCGAGCGTTCGTTTACTCTCGATTTCCGTCGGCTCGGTCATCAACGCCTCGTCGACGATTTCCGGCCATTTGGTCGTCGGCGGATGGACGCCGTAATCGAGCATTCGTTTCGCTGCGTCCGTGGCATCCTGCTGGCCGGCACTCGCGACGAACTCGTGGTGGAAGGGATCGAACGGAATCTGATACTCGATCCGCTCGGCGAGGTAGTTGGCGTTGAGCACGGCCTTAGCGCTCGCATCCGTCAGCCCTTCGTCCCCCAGCCTGGCGATGTAAGCGTACGCCTTCAGTAACACGAGCCAGTTCCCCTCGAATCCGTGAACCTTTCCGATCGAGTGTTCCGGCGCGTAGCGTTCGAAGCCACCGTCGGAGCGGCGAACGTGCGGGTCGGGGAGAAATTCCTCGAGCGGCCCGGTGACGCCGACCGGACCGGCCCCCGGACCGCCGCCGCCGTGTGGCGTCGCGAAGGTCTTGTGAACGTTGTAGTGCATGAGATCGAAACCCATGTCCCCAGGGCGACCGCGACCGAGCAGGGCGTTGAGGTTCGCTCCGTCGTAGTACAGCAAGCCGCCGACGTCGTGAACCATTTCAGCGATTTCGGCAATATCGCGTTCGAACAACCCGAGCGTATTCGGATTCGTCAACATCAGCGCCGCGGTCTTCTCCGAGAGGGCGGCCGCCAGCGCCTCGAGATCGACCCGACCGTCGTCAGCGCTGGGCAATGCGACGACGTCGTAACCGGCCATGGCCGCGCTCGCGAAGTTCGTTCCGTGTGCCGAATCCGGAATCACGACTTCGGTTCGATCGTCGCCCCGTGTCTCGTGGTAGGCTTTCGCGATGAGTATTCCGGTGAACTCGCCGGCGGCGCCCGCGGGCGGTTGCAGGGTGACAGCGTCCATCCCGCCGATCGTCGCGAGCTGCTCTTGAAGGCGGTACTGGATCTTCAAGAGTCCCTGGATGGACCGCTCCGTTCGGTCCGGATGGACGGTCGCCTTCGGATGTGAAGCCGCGTCTTCGGTAAATTTCGGATTGTACTTCATCGTACAGGATCCGAGGGGAAACGGTCCCGATTCGACGCCGTAGTTCATCTCCGAGAGACGAGTGTAGTGTCTGGCGAGAACGGGTTCGGCGAGATTCGGTAGCGTCAACTCGTCTCGAGTCAGTTCGTCGGGGAGTGGGGATTCGACGGTCGCGCGTTCGGTGTTTTTCTCCGAGAGCAGCGGCTCGTACACCGTCTCGTCGGTTCGCCACCGGGCCTGATCGTAATCGAGGGTCCTCTCGGCGTCCCCGTCGGTCATCGCGCCGCCTCCCGAAGTGTGTCGACGAATCCGTCGATCGCGTCCTCGTTCGTCTCGGTCGTGCAGATCTGTATCTCGTGTTCGCCGACTGCGTGGACCGCGTATCCGTCCGCTTCCAGATCGGCCGCGACGGCCGCCGCCGGTTGATCCGTGTGAGCAACGAACTCCCGGAAGTGATACCGATCGTGAACCGGTGCTTTGACCCCCCGAATGTCGTCGATCCGATCCGCGAGCTCTTGAGTTCGAGTCACGCACTCGTTCGCCAGATCGACCAGCCCGTCGGGGCCGAGCCATGCGATGTGCATCGCAGTTCGAAGGGCGACCCA
>CAZLHT010000008.1:3615-10999 GCA_964559185.1 uncultured Natronomonas sp. | reverse complement strand
CCAGCCCGTCGGGGCCGAGCCATGCGATGTGCATCGCAGTTCGAAGGGCGACCCACGCTTGGTTCGTACAGATGTTTGACGTTGCACGCTCACGTCGAATGTGTTGTTCGCGTGTCTGAAGCGTCAGCGTGTACGCGCGCCGGCCGCTGTCGTCCTCGCTCGCGCCGACGAGACGACCGGGGACCTGTCGAAGAAACGCTTCTCGACAGGCGAACAATCCGGTTCCCATCCCGTATGCGGCCGGCAGTCCCAACGTCGCGGCGTCCCCGATGACGACGTCGGCTCCGACGTCGGCCGGCCGCTCCAAAAGCGAGAGTGCGACCGGATCCGATCCGAGGACGAACAGCGCATCGTTGTCGGCGGCCAGACCGCCGAGATCCCCGAGTCGCTCTTCGATGGTCCCCCGAACGGTCGGCGTTTCGGCGTACACGAGCAACGTGTCGCCATCGATTCGTTCGGATAGTGCCTCGATATCGACAGTTCCATCGGCCATCGGATACGTCTCGACGTCGACTTCGTGTCCGATCAGGTAGTTCTCGAGCGTTCGGCGTCGACCGTCCCGGAGCTCCGATGGAACGAGTATTCGATCGCCGTCGACGGTTCGGACCCGGATCGAAAGCGTCGCGGCTTCACCGAGTGCCGTCGCCGCATCGTACATCGAGCAGTTTGCGATATTGAGACCGGTCAGCTCGACGATCATCGATTGATACTCGAAAAGCGCCTGCAGGAATCCCTGGGCGATCTCCGGCTGATACTGTGTATAGCTCGTCAGGAACTCCGATCGGGATGAGAGTCGATCGACCATCGACGGGATGTAATGGTCGTAGTGGCCGCGTCCGAGGAACTCGACGAGATCGTCGTTCTCTTCGAGCGTCCGGTCGACGAGTGATCGGACGTCCCGTTCGGTCTGTGATTCGATTCCGAACGTTCCATCGAACCGGACCGACTCCGGAATATCGAAGAGCGCTGCTTCGGTTTCGACTCCGAGTGCCGAGAGCATCGCTTCGGTCTCGGCGTCTGTGTGCGACGCGTAAGGGCTGCCTCGTGTTGTCATGAGAAATCCGTTACGCCGGTGTTGCAGCCCGTCAGTAATAGTGATTGTGAGAGGAGCCTACGACTACCCCCGTGGAATATCGCCCATCCAAGAAATTTTGTCGCCAAAATCGGCACGAACATCCCGATATCCCGCAGTAACCCGACTGCCTGTGCGTGACCTCGATCCACTCGTCGTCGAATGAAAGCCGTGTGGGACGACTCCATTTGGCGGTGCAGGTTCGAGCGCCGCTTCGGAGAGATCCGCCGGACTCGCCCCCCGCTGATGGAGCCACTAGACGATCCGCCGGAGCTTCTCGTCCGTTTCGGCGGTCACGAACAAACGGGCGTACGACAGTTCGTCTTTTCGGCGACCGATATCGAACGTCTTGACGTCGAAGTCGCCACCGTGATCCATCCTGATGTCGAACGTGGCCTGCATCATCCCCGAATTGATGATGTGCCTCTCGAGTTCGACGCTGCGAGAGACGGCCATATCCCCGTCGATGGACGTCGTGAGTACGGAGGGTGTGGGTCCGACGGGACGTTACGTATTCCTCAATCTGGATTCGACAATCCGTCCGCATTCAGTCCGTGCGACAGGTCACGTCCCACCCCGTCTCCGAGGACTCGACCAGCCGCTCGTAGAATGCGCCCAAACCGGCTGGACCTGTCTCGGGGAGAACGTGCAATTCGACGGTGCCGTCCCGAATGGCCGTCCGAAAAGTATCGCCCGTGCGGTCGTCGTGAACGAGATACAGCGGCATCGGCAGATCGGACCAGTCGCCGAAGCGGTACGGGCGACGGTCGAGAACGCGCTCGACGAGCGAGGTGAGCGATTCGTCGCTGTAGCTCGTGTTAGGACGTAGAGTGAACACCGTCTTCCCTTCGTATTCCACACCACCTCGCCGCTGATAGCGGCGCGTCGGATGTTTCGGTATGGAAAACTGCCGGGGTTCGTCTTCGTCCACGCTCCGTATAGGTACTACTATCGTTTAAATTCGCGCACGTGGAGGGGAATCACTCGATCCCGTCCGGGGGACCAGATAATAACACGTAAGAAAGTGGCGGTCGCGGCTCCCTGTATGAAACGTGCACGTATCGAGACGGCCGACGGGATTCTTGAAGGCGAATACGACGATGGAGCCGTCCACGTCGGCGATGAGACGTACGAACCCGAGGAGTACGAATTGCTCGCTCCGTGCGATCCGTCGGTACTCTACTGCATCGGGAAGAATTACGACGAGACGATCGATCAGATGGGATACGAAACGCCCGACGAACCGACGTTCTTCATCAAACCGCCGGTTTCGCTTCACCCGCCGGAACGGCCGATCCCGTACCCCGACTTTTCCTCGGAGGTGACGTACGCGGGCGAATTGGCCGCGGTGATCGATACTGAGTGTAAACACGTCGAAGAGAGCGAGGTCGACGACGTGGTTCGCGGCTACACGATCCTCAACGATCTCGACTGCCTGGATCAAGAGTGCCTAGCGGCGCGGAAATCCTTCGACAGCTCCGGACCGCTCGGCCCCGTCATCGCCGATATCGAGCCCGTCGGCGTCGAGATGACGACGCACATCAACGGCGAGCGCCGGCAGAAGGACAGCACCGAGAGCATGCTGATCAAGCCGCGAGAGATCGTCTCCTTCCTCTCGAATCGGGTGACTCTCAAACCGGAGGACGTCATCAGCTTCGGAAGCCCCGCAAATCCGGGGACGATAGAACGGGGCGACGAGATCGAGATTCACTACGAAGGGATCGGAACGTTACGGAATACCGTCGAGTGACATCCTCGCCCGCCGTGAACGGCGGGATTCTTTCGCTGTGTAAAGATAGGCGATCGATCACCCGATATCGATCACCAGTAGGGGTCGCTCCGCCTGTTTGAGCACTCGTTCGGTCGTGCTCCCGAGGTGTAACCGCTTTTCTCGCCCGGTCCGACCTTGGGTGCCGATCACGAGTACATCGATCGATGCCTCTTCGGCGTACGAGAGGATCTCCCGGGAAGGGACGCCCTCCCGAGTCGCGGTCGTGGTCGAGACGTCGGCGTCAATCGCCCTGTTCGCCAAATCGTCGACGGCGGTAGCCGCATCATCGGTAAGTTCGGTCCGTAAATCCGACTTGTCATCGCTGTCGGCCGCCAGAATGACCCGACGGTCGACGATCGAGATGATGTGTAATTCGGCTCCATACGCATTTGCCGCACCGAGAGCGTGTTCCAGCGACTCGGCCGCACCTTCGCTACCGTCCGTCGGTAAAAGGATCGAATCGTACACGTCCCCCCTTCGGGGGCCCAGCTACTTGAATCGGACAGCCCCCGAGCGGAGGACTCATCGCTCGAAACCGATCCGACGTTAAAGTAGGGCGCAATGGAAGATGGTGTATGGCAGCCGATAATCCGCACGCGGTCGATTCCGTCACAAACGAACGGATACGGGATTCGTACGTCTCGCCCACGGTCGACTTTTTAATGATCGCAATTTTCGTGTCGGTACTCGCCGTTGCCGGCGTTGCAGTTATACTTCCCTGAGGTCACGGGATAGACGTGAGTAACGAGGGGACCGTTCCGGTACTCGGAGGATACGACCGCGAACTTTGGATCGTCGCCCTTCTCCTGTACGGAATCGGCGACACGCTGACGACCGTTGTCGGATTGTCAGCCGGTGGCGTCGCGGAAGCGGGGCCGATCGCCAAGCCGCTTATCGAAACTTACGGCCGACTCGCACTCGTCGGGATCAAAGCGGTCGTCTTTCCGGTATTTTACGCCGTCTGGTCGATCCTCCGAACTCCAGGACGGGTCGCGGTCCCATTTGCACTGGCGCTCGTCGGCGGAGTCGTGACGGTCTGGAATCTGTTCGTCATCACTGGTCTGTTATGACGACGGCAACTGCTCGGTTGCACTCACCAAGTCGTGAACGAGCGGCGAAACGGGCCGAAGAGAGGGCTGCCGTTTAAAGAATGACCGAAGCGAGTTGATAAAGCAGACCGAAACCGAAAACGGCGACGAGCAGGACGGTCGTAATGACGACGACAGGCGACAGGTACTGTTCTTCGTCGATAATGTAGTCCTTCATAGATGATTCGATGTTCGAAATGCGTGGCGCGGCAACTTAGCTGTGACGTTCCGACACCCGAATCGGGACCGGATAGGGGAAGAAAATTTTCGAGCGGTCACTCGACGATTTGGTCGTTTCTCGTCGTCCGATACGGCGGTGGCGGTTTCGAGGTTCTCCTCGTCGAACCACTCGGCGACGTGTTGGATTCCGTTGCCGAACGTGATACCCGCGAGCGAGGCGACGATCCCTAACTCCGCCACCGACAGCCCGAATTCGCCTGCGATACCCTCCGTGTACGGCGCGAAGGAAAACCAGATCGCGAAGCCGAGGTTGAACATCGTCGCGAATGAAAGGGGAATCGTTCATTTCCCCGTCACATCCGTCCCACCCCTGCCGTACCCCTCATCCGATCGGAGGAATTACGTGTCAAACAAACGTTCTCTTTCGATTGAAATATCGTTCGAAACATGATCAATATCATCGTTTTTAGGGAATGTAGGAAAATTTATAATACTGTTCGTTTTAGAACGTTCAGAAATTCAATTCACATTCGTTCGGACGGTCGATATATCATGCTGTATTACGACCTAATACGCGCCACGTCTCCCCGGATGAATCGATCCAGCCCCCCGGAAACGGACGTCGGTTTTCCCGCCGAGATGAATGACCCCAAAGCTATATTCTCGGCGCTCGGGATACCGGTATGGACTTCGAGGACGAAGACGTCCATCGACGACTCGACGTCGATGGACGCCCGCTCGAACGGGATTACGAACCGCCGTTGTCCGACGATCGAATGCAGGAACTGTATCGCGATATGCGGCTCGCCAGACACTTCGACGAGCGGATGATCAGTCTCCAGCGGCAAGGACGTATCGGGACGTACTCCTCGTCGGCCGGTCAAGAGGGGTCCCAGTTCGGCTCGATGTACGCGCTCGATGACGACGACTGGGTGCTCTATCAGTACCGCGAGCACGGGTCGGTTATCGATCGAGGCGGACTCGCGGAGTACGTCCGTTACTGGATGGGGTACGAGGAAGGGAACGCGAAACTGACCGAACACCACATCGCGCCGTTGAACATCGGGATCGGTTCCCACATTCCCCACGCCGTCGGGATGGCGTGGGCGTCGAAACTGAGGAACGACGGTAACGCCGTCGTCTGTCACTTCGGGGACGGGGCAACGAGCGAAGGCGATTTCCACGAGGGAGCGAACTTTGCCGGCGTGTTCGACGTCCCGGCGGTGTTGATCTGCAATAACAACCAGTGGGCGATCTCGCTTTCCTCGGAGAAGCAGACGGCCAGTCGAACCTTCGCCCAGAAGGCCGACGCCTATGGGTTCCCCGGTGTGAGGGTCGACGGAATGGACCCGCTCGCGACCTTCGAGGTCGTTTCCGAGGCGGTCGAGCGGGCAAAAACACCCGACGCGACTCCACCGGAACAGGCGGGCGGGCGGGCGGCTCGACCCACACTCATCGAGGCGGTACAGTACCGCTTCGGTGCGCACACGACGGCGGACGATCCGACCGCCTACCGAGACGACGAGGACGTCGAGCGCTGGAAACGCTGGGACCCGATTCCCCGGCTCGAAGCGTATCTCCGAGAACGGGGGACCCTCGACGACGAGTCGGTCGACGCGATCGAAACCGAAGCCACGGAAACGGTCGCCGAAGCGATAGAGCGAGGGATGGAGGTCGAACCGGACCCTGACGACCTCTTCGACTTCGCCTATGCGGAACTCCCAGATCGTCTCGAAGAACAACGCGAGTATCTCCATCGGATGCGGGAGGAATACGGCGACGAGGCGCTCCTAAGGGACCACTGAAAGAGAGTGAAGGAGAGATGGAGGGAGTATCGAGGGTTGTCCGTTGGCGAATGGTTGAACCGACGATCACTCCCCGAGCCCGACCGGTCGTCGGATCCATGAGAAGGACCCACCACGGTATCCGTATACGGAGAGAACGCGATTCCCTGGTGTCTCCCTCGATTGCGGCGACGGGAAATCGACGACCGGAATAGAAGGGACACCGGAGGAATGCAAAAATCGCCGATCCGAATGTGTGGATCGCCGACCCCAGTGCGGGAGGGTGACATACGTCCCGGTCCACTTTTGCGTACGGGGAGCGTATTTATAGTGTGAGCGAAGAAACCGGGCGTCGAAACCTTCGGATGCCTAACGACGACGAACTGTTCGCCGTTGTGACACAACACGACGGCGGGAACCACGTTCGAGTCCAATGTGAGGACGGAAAGAGCCGGATGGGCCGAATTCCCGGCCGAATGAAGTATCGGGTCTGGATCGAGGAGGGCGATACGGTCCTCGTCGAACCCTGGGACTGGCAGGACGAAAAGGCGAACATCGAATGGCGCTATGACAGCCAGGACGCCGACCAGTTGCGCCGCGAAGGCCACATCGACTGATCCAACGCTCTTTCGACCACGCACAAACGTTCTCGGTGAGCCGATGGGTCAAAATCCGATGGGGTGCCGAATTCGTTTAACCGATGGCCGGCGGAAAGCGTCCCTTCACCCGTTTTGATTCGAGTTCGGACGGGCATTTTCATTTCCGGACAAGCGTTTTCCTTTCTTCGGACGTGCGCGTGGGGATGGAGATTGTACTTAAACCCTTTGACCGTGTTAGCTTTTAATTCGAAGACAGATACGGGGTACAATTCGCTTCTCGCCTTTAGTAGGGGTGAACATGTACTCGCCATTAACGTCCGAGGCGAATCCCCGCGACGGTACGGCAGGGGGGTCGGCGGGCGTGCATAGAAAGCATGTTCGACACAGTTAACGAAACGCAGGATCGCGGTCAGGTGGGTATCGGTACCCTCATCGTCTTCATCGCACTCGTGCTGGTGGCGGCGATCGCAGCCGGTGTGCTGATCAATACCGCCGGCTTCCTGCAGACGCAAGCACAGAGTACAGGCGAAGAATCAACCGAACAGGTCTCGACGAACCTCGTCTTCCTGAGTACGACCGGATTTGTCGCACAGGACACGGAAGGAATCAACAAGACCAACACCACAGTCCAGCTTGGTCCGGGATCGGAAGCTATCGATCTGGCTGACGCGACGATTTCGGTGTTCACCGACGACGGTATCTCGGCCGAGTTCGACGGAATAGACGATACCGACGACAACGGTATCAGTTATACCGGTGATACGACGATCCTGAGTACGAATTCCACCGAAGCTGAGGCCACGCAGACTATCACGCTCAACGTGAACGCTTCTAGTGGTGAATTCAGTGAAACTGATGAGTTCAGCGCGGGAACGGGCGTCGACATCGTG
>CAZLHT010000008.1:1533-3605 GCA_964559185.1 uncultured Natronomonas sp. | reverse complement strand
ACGGAAGGAATCAACAAGACCAACACCACAGTCCAGCTTGGCCCGGGATCGGAAGCTATCGATCTGGCTGACGCAACAATCTCGGTGTTCACCGACGACGGGATTTCGGCCGAGTTCGACGGAATAGACGACAGCGACGACGGTATCGATTTCACCGGTGATACAACAATTCTGAGCACGAATTCCACCGAAGCTGACGCCACGCAGACGATCTCGCTAAACGTGGGCGCAGATGGTGAATTCAATGAAACTAGTGAGTTCAGCGCGGGAACGGGCGTCGACATCGTGATCACCACGGCCGAGGGTACGCAGGCCGAATCGAGCTTCATCATCGAGGATCCCCTCGATCCGCAACTATCGGCGGGCGACGAAATCAGACTCAACTGATCTCGGTTCGCTCACCGAATCCAACCCCGATATTTTTTCGAGTGCCGTCGCATCGATAGCCGCAGGACGACCCCGAATCGGGACAAACCGTTTGGACGGACGGCTGGACGACGTGAGCCCATTTCGGACGTTGATTCGGCGACTGAATCACGTCGGCCGCTTTTAGGAGATGAAGGCCTTCGAATATTCGACGATGAAACGACGCACGTTCGTTACGGCGGCGACGGGTGCCGCTGCGTTCGCATTTGCCGGCTGTCTCGGTGAGGCGGACGAGGACGAGGTCCGTAGCGACGACGAACACGTCACCGCGCTGCGAGCAGACATAGACGATCGCGGCGTCGAGATCGAAACGATCGGACTCGAGGACGACGTCCTGTCGGTCGAACACGGATACGACGAGGAACCGAACAACGCGATCGCCGACGTGGCGATGGCGTTCGTCGATCGGATCGCTGACGACTGGGACGTCGAGCGACTCGACGGCTACCTCCGGGACGACGACACCGACTGGGCGTGGCACGCCGAAGCTCGGTGGGCCCGAGCGTACGCCGACGGCGAGATCGGCCCCGATGAATACGGCGCGAGACTCAGCGAGACGCTGACGCGGGAGAAAGACATCGACCGTTGATCAACGTTTGCTCCCCACGAGGTGGGGTTTCCACACCGGACCCCCAAGAATCACAGTCGGTTTCGGGGGCTGAAATGAACTGCTGGCTTTAGTGAATGAAGGGGGTACCGACGAACGGGCGGAAAGCCGGTTTGCGGCTCCGAGTCGGATCGATCCCCCGGAAATACGAAAACGGTTCGGTCACCGACCCCGGCCGGAACTACCAACGACGAATGACAAGCGACGAGAGCTACCGACGATACAGCGGGACGGAAGCCGCCGGGAGCGCCGTCTTCTCCCGTCTGATTCGGTGGGGAGGAAACCGTGGGATTTAGCGTCAGCGGTTCAGCCGCGATCATCTTCATCGGCGTCATCGTCGCCGCAGGCGTCGCCGTTCCATCAATCATCGGGGACGTCGGCTCCCTGGCCGGCGCACAGGGAAAGCAGGTCGACCGAGGGATCGACACGTTGAACACGGACATCGAAATCGAAGCCGCAACCTACAACGCCACGGACGACGGACTCGCTCTTCGAGCGGCGAACGTCGGCAGCACCTCTCTTTCGGTCAACGGAACGAGCGTGCTCCTCGACGGGACCATTCCCTCGACGGAAGACGTCACGACGGACGTCGAGGGGAACGAAGCGACGGGTCTCTGGCTTTCCGGCGAGACGCTCAACGTCACCGTCGGGGGCGTCTCGCCGGAGCCCAACCGCGTGAAGATCGTCACGGAAAACGGAATCGCCGAAATCGCAGAGGTCGAGCCGTAAGATGAGCGGCGTTTCGGCCTCGACGCTCGTAATATTCATCGCCAGCATTCTCATCGCGGCGGGGGTTGCCGGCACGCTCGTCACAACCGTCGGGCACATCTCCACGTCCGCGGAAACCAAAGGCGATGCGATCACCGACTCCATTGACTCCGACATCGAACTGCTCAACGACGGCGGCGGCTCGGAGTTCTATACCGAAGACGACGCGAACGGGACCGCGACCATAACGGCGTACGCCCGAAACACCGGGTCCACGACGCTGCTGAAGGAGCCGACCGAACTCGACGTGCTCGTCAACGGACGGTTCATC
>CAZLHT010000008.1:0-1433 GCA_964559185.1 uncultured Natronomonas sp. | reverse complement strand
GTCGCCGGCACCCTCGTGACACAGGTGGATCGTGTCAGCCAGTCGATCACAGAGCAAAGTGAAGGGATCGAAAACCAAATCGATACCGACATCCGCATCATCAGCGACACCGGGAGCGGCGAGTCCATATACGATGGCGATAGCGATATCCTCACCCTGTACGTCAAGAACACCGGCGAGAGGGAGT
The DNA here is from genome assembly GCA_964559185.1 of uncultured Natronomonas sp. Lineage (GTDB taxonomy): Archaea > Halobacteriota > Halobacteria > Halobacteriales > Haloarculaceae > Natronomonas. The sequence goes on along the minus strand of CAZLHT010000008.1, from coordinate 1,246 downwards.
TACGACCCGCTTCGAATGCTGTCGACGTGCTCGTCGAAGGGCGCTTTGCTCGACCGACGAACGTTAACCGAGTCGGCGGTGACGACGAGACCATCTGGCCGCCGGGGACGGTCGTCGAAATCGTCGTCGAAGACGTCGCAATCGACGGGGAAACCCGTGTAGCGGTTCGCGTAAAAGAGAGCGAGGATACAATCCGATTCCGAGCCTGAGAGCAAAGCCATGACCCAAGACAGATCAGACGAACGCGATTCGAAGGGAAACGACGACGGAAATGTGGACCCCGATTTCCCGGAGGGCGGGGAAACCGGCGGTGAGGACGCTCCAGCCCTCGCCCCGGAGGACCTTGATATCACCGACAGCGAGTATGTCGAACCGCTCGACGAGGAGGGCCGATATGTCGTTTCCCCGGGTGACGGTCCGCCGAACGTACCGAATTCGGTGACGAACGACGGAACCGACGAGGGGGGGAAGGACGAAGGGGAGGATTCAAGAAGGGGCCAAAGCGCTCCATCAGACGGCATAGAACGGTCGAGAGAGCCGATCCGAAGCCCCGAGGCAGCCCGGACGCTTCTGGCGGAGGAACTGGGGCGCTCGAACGCCCGATACGGGATCGATATCGTTGGACGCTTCGGTGGGAACACCGTCCGCCATCGGACGGTCTCGGACGACGTGATCGCTACGTTCGAGAACCTCGTCCGGTGGTACGCCGGACACGTCACCGACGGGACGCCGGCCGACGAGGTCATCGAGATTCTACTCGAGGAGGCTGACCTGGTCGAAACGGAAACGCCGAATCTCGCGAAACTGCTCGAAAGACACGACCTCGACCGAACAGATTCGATCGCCGCACTCGTGACGGCGATCCGCGAAGAGAGTACGCACAGGTGAGACATCGAGGGAGATCGAGGAGCAACTGGGTGAATGTCGATCTGTTTCGAACACTGAGTGAGCGGCCAGATTCACATACTCGTTCGGAGAACCTCGGGTAGAGATGCAGGTCTTGATCGCGGACGACTCGGAGTTTATGCGTAGTCTCCTCAGAGAGATCCTCGAAGGCGAGTATGCTATCGTCGGCGAAGCGGAAAACGGCGTCGAGGCCATCGAGCTATACAACGACCACGATCCCGACCTCGTGATGATGGATATCGTGATGCCCATCCGCGACGGGATCGAGGCGACCGACGAGATCACCGAAGACGACCCGGGGGCGAAAGTCATCATGTGCACGAGCGTCGGCCAAGAGCAG
>CAZLHT010000007.1:6499-14864 GCA_964559185.1 uncultured Natronomonas sp. | reverse complement strand
AGCCGGTCGTAGTCGAAGCCGACCGGGACGATGTGGGTGTGCATACGTACTACACCGTTCGGACGGCTATAAAAGCCATAGACACGGCGATGTTGCTTAGACGTGGTACTGTTCTCAGGGTACGGCGGTGGGCTCAGGATCGATCCGCGTACGGATCGTCGAAACTCACTCGCAGGAGATCCCGAAGGATGGCTACCATCCCTGCGTTCGTCGCTCCGGCGGTCCCGTCGACCGTCTGTTGCGGTCGATCGGTGAATCCGTCGTTCGCGCCGGTGAGCGTACTCTGCTCGAGCATGCGGCGCTCGTCGTCCGGTCCGTGCATCGCATCGGGGGTCTCGGAGAGCAACGCGAGGATCGCCTGCAGACCGTACGCCCCCCAGTTGGACACGTTAGCCACGATCAGATGGTCGGTCGCGACGCACGTCGCCATTCCGTTCCCGCACGGGCACTGACACTCTGCGCCGTACGGCTGAACGTCCCGGACCGTCTCCTCGATCTTTCCGAACCCGATCTCATTTCCGGCGTCGCCGATTCCGACGGTCACGACCCCCGCATCCGCGGCCCGATCGAAGAGAGGAGCTATTTTCGCGCGGCCACCCTGGTAGCTCGATCCCGACGAGGAGTGGTATATCCCCTCCCTGTTCGGTCCGCCTTTTTCGACAGCGACTACGGCCCCCGGGTCGTACTCCTCAAGGAACCCCTCGGCGGCTCGCTCGCCCCCCTCTTCGTCTTTCGGATACGGGACCACCGTCGCGGCGTTCGAACGTTGCAGGAGTTCCTCGTAGGAGAGTGCGTTCAACCCACCCGCACGGAGCGCGGCGATCGTCGGGTCGAGACAGTGATCCTCGGTCACGATGACGGGACGAGCGTCCAGTCCGAGCGCCAACGCGCGGGCGAGGCCGACAGCCCCGAGCGGCCCGTCTGTCTCCCCGGTCGGCAGACTGACGTACCCCTCTCCCGCCCCCGTGGCGATTAGAACCGTATCGCCCGGTTCGATATCGCCTTCGAGCGCCCGGGCCGCGGCGAGGCTCAGAGAGACGTCCTCCTGATCTCGGGCGGCCCCGTACAGCTGTTTTATCATGTCCGCGCCGGACAGGCGGTTCGGGTACCGAACCTCCGTCGTCACGAGGTCGTCGATGCTCCGCCCGACAGTCCGCAGCCATTCGCGGTCGATCGGTTCTGAGACCATCGTTTCGAAATCGCGTCATCATACATTAAAGAATATGGTGAATGATCCCCCCACTCCATCACGGCAGAATCAGCCGAATTCTCTCCGGTACCAACGTTTTTACTTTCGGGCACTCAGGGGAGTGCATGTCTTCAGTCGGCGTCATCGGACTCGGTCGAATGGGAAGCCGGATGAGCGAACGCCTGCTTGAGGCGAATTTCGAAGTGATCGGGTACGACATACGGGAGGCGGCCGTCGATCGACTCGAAAGCGCGGGGGGTGCTGGCGCGGGATCGATTGCCGACGTCGCCGAAAGCGCCGAGGTTCTCGTGACGAGCCTCCCGACTCCCGACGTCGTCGAAGACGTGTTCTGCGGCGACGAGGGGCTTCTCACTATCGACGCCAGCGATCTCACGGTACTCGAGACGAGTACGAGCACACCCGAGACGACGCGGGCGCTCGCCGAGGTCGCGTCCGAGGAGGGGATCAGAGTGATCGACGCCCCCGTCAGCGGGGGAACCGAGGGCGCCCGAGCGGGAACCCTGACGATGATGGTAGGCGCAATGGGATCCGACCTCAGTACCGCCACCGCCGACGTGCTGGACACCCTCGGCAAGGATGTGTATTACCTCGAAACCGTCGGATCGGGCCACGCGACGAAGCTCGTGAACAACGTCCTGTCGGCCGGAAACCGGGCCCTTGCGATGGAGGGAATGGCGCTGGGAGCCGCACACGGCGTCGATATCGAGGCGCTCTTCGAGGTCATCTCGAACGCGAGCGGATCCTCGAACCAGTTCGAGAAACGTATGCCCAGAGTATTGAACCGAAACTTCGAGGCGGGGTTCACCGTCGATCTCTCGAAGAAGGACGTGGGGCTCGCGTTACGGACCGCCGACGAAATAGACTACCCCATGGCGATCACCAGTCTCGTTCACGAATCCTACAAGGAAGCTAGCGCGAAAGGCTACGGAGAGGAAGACGCCTGTGCGGTCGTGAAGGTGTTCGAGGAGAACGCGGGGACACCTGTCGAGTCGGTGACCGAGGTGGACGAGACGTTCGAGGGTTACTGAACGAAGTGTGAGAAACGCTTTTGCAGTTCCCAATTTCCCGATCAGTCGGCGCGTAGCCCCTCGAAGTACAGTTCCGTGTCGGCCGCTGCCGCCTGCGACGTCACGGTTGAGACTACGATCGTCGTCGCGAGCCCGAGGAGCATACAGTAGATCGAGATACCCCACCCGAGGTAGGCGTCCGAAAAGAGGACGATCGAACCCATCGGGAGTTCGGGGAGGAAGTTAAAGGCGAGATAGATGACCTGCGAGAGGACGATCCCGACGGCGATCCCCGCGCCGGTCGTCCGCCGCCAGTAGAGCGCGACGATGACGGGCAGTGCGAGCTGGGCGAACCCGCCGAATGCGAGGTCGCCGATGGTGACGAGGATCGAGCCGACGGACGCCCCGCCGAAGGCGGCTGCTTCCGCCCAGATACTCGCGGCGAGCGCGGCGATTGCGAAGACGGCCACCCCGATCCGACCGAGGCGATCTTCGCGTCGATCCGAAAGGTCGCCGTCGACGAGCGGGCGATAGAGGTCGCGGGTGAAATACGACGAACCCGACAGGAGCATCGAGTCCGATGAGGACATCATCGCGGCGATTGCGCCGGCGATGACGAGCGCGGCGAACCACGTCGGGGTAAACTCGGCCAGAAGAATCGGCAGAATGCTTTCACCGGTGCCGACGTCCGCCGACAGGCCGAGTCCCCGAGCCCACGTCCCCAGCAGGAAGGCGGGGACGAAGAGCAAGAGTACGAGCGCCGGCCAGAGTGCGAACGAGCGCTTCAACACGGTTTCGGAGGCAGCAGCGAAAAAGCGCTGATTGACTTGCGGGAACATCGCGACGCCGAAGGCGATCGAGACGGCGAAGGTAAGCATCGTCCCGGGCGTGTAAAAGTCGCTGCCGAGCGCGAGGAACTCGGGATTCGACGCTTCGAGTCCCGCGTTGATCGTCGCGAGGCCGCCGTCGACGGCGACGAGCACCCACACGAGCGCAGCCCAGACCATGAGCAGCATGAACGCCCCCTGCAGCGTGTCCGTCCAGGCGATGCCGCGCATCCCTGCGAGCACCACGTACACGATCATAAAGGCCGTGACAAGCGTCGCTCCGGCGGCGAACGGGAGCGCGCCGTCTGTGAGTGCAGCGAGCGCGCCGCCAGCCCCGATCTGCTGGAGCATGACGTACGGGAAGAGCCAAAACAGCGAGACGGCGGCGACGAGCGCGCGAATCGTGCGCGAGCCGAAGCGGTCGCCGAGCATTTCGCCCAACGTGACGTAACCGTGGTTCTGACCAAGGAGCCACTGTTTGTAGCCGACGACGTACCACAGGACGGCAAATATGATTCCATCCATGAGCCCCATCACGAGGATCCATTCCGGACCGAACGCGTAGGCGTTGTCCGGGCCGCCAAAGAAGGTGAACGCGGAGAGGAGGGTGGCAAAGACGGTGAAAAGCAATACGACCGTCCCGAACGTCCGACTGGCCAAGTAGTAGTCCTCGGCGGCGCGTTCGGTCACACGGTATGCGGCGAGGCCCACGCCGAGCGCGACGAGCAGATACGCGACAATGATGCCCAGTTGCAGAGTCGCACTCATGCGATCTCACCCTCCGTATCGACGATCCAGAGCCCCCACGCTCGCCTCGCGAACAGCCGGAAGACGACTGCGGCGAGGAGCATCCAGCCGATGTGCCACCACAGCCAGATGGGTAGCCCGAACGCGGTCCGACCCTCTCCCCAGAGAAACCACGGGATCGCGAAGGCCATCAATACACCCATCAATACCGCCCATCCATAACGCTCCACCGTCGAAGCCATGTGTTGAAGAATAATATTATTCATTTCACTAAACAATATCGATTGGCATCTAAATTTGAGGATCGAAGGTAAATATTTTTCAAAGACGGACGGTTGGCGCGGCGAAAGTTCCGAGTGAAGAAAGCAAAGCAGTCGAACGAATTGAAGGTCGCCTCGAAGAGCGACGAAATCGAGCAAGCGAGCCGATCAATCCGACAAACGGCCATGTGGATCCGCCAATCCACCGGTTCGCGTATTCGGGCCGCATCATTTATACGTTTGAGCGGTCGTATTTAAATCACCCATGGGATCGCTCATGGAACGATCATCACCATCACCATCACCATCATCGCCCGGCGACGGGCAGTTTCACAATGCAGGACACAGCCAAATATCTCGTTCACGCGAACATCACGGCGGACGGAGTCGTCGAGCGCTCGGACGTCGTCGGGGCCGTCTTCGGGCAGACCGAGGGCTTACTCGGCGACGAACTCGACCTCAGGGAGTTACAGGACACCTCGAAAGTCGGTCGAATCGACGTCGAAATCGACTCGCAGAATGGTCAGTCGTTCGGCCGAATCACCATCGCGACGAGCCTCGACCGGGTCGAAACGGCCATCCTCGGTGGGGCGCTGGAGACGATCGACCGCGTCGGCCCGTGTCGGTCGACGATCGAGATCGAAGAGATCGAGGACGTCCGGGCGGCAAAGCGACGGGAGGTCGTAGAGCGTGCGAAATCGATTCTGACCGAGGGATTCGGCGATTCGATGCGATCCAGCCGAGACCTCGTCGAGGAAGTTCGCGAATCGGTTCGTATCGAGGATATCACCGAGTACGGGGGACTTCCGGCGGGACCGCACGTCGAGGAATCGGATGCGATCATCGTCGTCGAGGGGCGCGCCGACGTGCTCACGCTGTTGCAATACGGGATCAAGAACGCGATCGCCGTCGAGGGAACGGACGTCCCTGACTCCGTCGCCGAGTTGACAGAATCTCGGACCGTAACGGCGTTTTTCGACGGCGACCGCGGGGGCGAACTCATTCGTCGGGAACTCGCCCAGATCGGCGATATCGATTACGTCGCGCTCGCGCCCGAAGGCAAATCCGTCGAGGATCTCGCGCGTCACGAGGTGATGAACGCCCTTCGGGAGAAAGTGGCCTACGGGCAACTCAACGAGGGAGAGGAGCGGCTCGACATCGATCCGGCCGCCGTGCCCCAAACCGATCCAGGCGACGCGCCGAAAACCACCCGAGTGGAGTCGATCGGAGACGGCGTCGAAAACGTCCCCGATAGCGTCGAGGCGACGACGACCGACGGTGACGGAACGAGCGTCGGCGACGGACCGGACATCGAGATAGATGTCGAGCCGGTAGCTGATGACGCGAAGGGCTCGGTCGAGGCGGCCACTACCGAAACGGAAGATGAGAAAAACGCCACCGAGGCCGAAGCACCGGAGCCGGATACGCTCCGTGGACACACGCGAGACGTGGTTGGCAACGGATCCGGTCTCGTCCGTCTGCTCGACGCCACGTTCGAAACGATCGAGGAGGGCGACGCGGCGGATGCGTTCGATTTAGTCGCCGGGATCGAAAGCGTTCCGACGGCCGTCGTCGTCGACGGAACGCTCGACCAGCGCCTCCTCGACATCGCTGCACAGCGCGGAGTGGATCACGTCGTCGCCGCGGCGAGGGGGGAGTTCGTCAAGCGACCGACGAGCGTTCGAATCCGGACCGCAGACCAGCTACTCGCGGCGAACGAGGCGTAAGGCATCCGCCCCGTCCGCATAGAACCCGCGGGCTCGGCCGTCGAATTCGAATCCAATCGCCGCGTAGAACCGTCTCGACGCCGCGTTTTCGACCGGCGTCGTCACTTCCACCCCCGAGGAACCGATCGCGTCGGAGACGTGCTCGACGAGCGCACGACCGTATCCCCGTCGTTGATACGCTGGATCGACAACGAGCTCCGAAAGCGTCGCCGGATGGCCGGGGAGGGCGACGGCGTAGCCGACGATCGAACCGTCGAGGGCGACGTACCCGCAGAATGGCCCGCGAATCACGGCGTCGAGAAGCTCCGGATCTGCGTGCCGAAGGTGGCCCTGTAGGGATTCGACGGCTAGGAGATCCGACACCGTCATCGGACGGATCATAGCCCGAGCGCGACGGCAGCCCCGGCGGCGCCGAGCCCGGCGAGAAGCGTCGCAAGCAGGTTGACGCCCTGATTGCCGATTCGATCGCCTTCCAGCGTCGCCCCGAGGACGCTGTCGGCGATCATTCCAAAGAAGCCGGCCGCGAATATCGACGCGGTCGCGGAACTTCCGAGGCCGAAAAACAGCGTCCCGAGAGCGGCGATAACGCCCGCTCCGACGGCTCCAGCGATCGCCCCCTGCCACGTGACGCCGCCGTCGGTTCCTGGGGTGACTGGATCGAACGTCGTGATCAATCGCGGGGAATCGAAGAGGCCGCCGAACTCACTGGAGAACGTGTCCGCGAGCGCCGCGGCGACCGCCCCACCGTACGCGAACTGAAAGACGAGCGGGTCGACACCGACGTGACCCGAGGCGGCATACGCGACGACGGCGACGAGCGCGACCGCCGAGTTCGCGAAGACGTTGCTGCCGCCGCGGGCCCCGTCGTTGTCCTGTGCGATGCCGCGGGCCAGTTTTTCCTCGTAACGGTACTTGGAGGCGAGACCGCCGAGACCGAAGAAGGTCACGAGGAGGACGAACCATCCGAAGCCCCCGAGAACGACCGCGAAGAGTGCCAGCAAGACGCCAGTAAGCACGCCGGTCACCAAGGCGGTGCCGAGCGCGTAGGCGACGTACCCGAGCGCGACGGTGACGGCCAGGCCGACGGTGATTCGCTCGGGCGTTGGATCCACGTCGAGTCCCAGCAGAAACCAGATCACGAGGGCCGTCGAGAGCAACACGAGCGAGTCGTCCTGTCGAGTCAGCGTCGATCGAATGAGCGCGCCGAGGACGGCACCGCTCGTGGCGACGAACACGACGAGCGAGAGCGAGGGGATGGTGGCACCGAGTTCGCCCGCGAGCAGTATCGCCGCGCTCGCGCCGACGGCTCCGGAAACCGAAAAGACGGCGGCGGCTGCGACCGACGTTCGTAGCCACGGTCGTGCGAGCGTCCGACCGGCCGAGCCGGCGGTCAGTGCGAACACGGCACCGACAAACGCCGCGATTGGGAGTTCGAACGCGACCAAGAGGATCGCGAGCGCGGTAACCACGAGGGAGAACGACGCGAGGCTGTAGAGGCGTCCTTCGTCACGATCGACGCCTCGCGCGAAGAGTTCGAAGACGGGACCGCGCGTCGAAGCGAGCGCGAGGACGGCCACGAGAGCGAAGGGTGCGACCGTGCCGACGGCTGTCGCGGTCTCGCCGACCCGTCCTTCGAGGAGCGGGGCCGAGAAGGCGAAACACCCGACGAGCAGATACCCGACGGCCCGCACCGTATCCCGTGTCACGGACCGAGATATCCCCGTTGACCACTTAACCTTCCCGAAGGACCGAAGACGGACCGACACGTTCACCGTTCCGGGGGCGCACGTTCGGCCGTGGGTCTGTACGACCGATATCTCGCCGCTCGAATTCGCATGAGCGACGCGACCGTCCCCGAACGTATCGCGCTCGTGATCACGGAAAACGATCTGTTGGAGCAGGGAGCGTACTCGACGCTATCGTCGTTTCTGGAATGGGCGTTCGACGCCGACGCAAGCGCGGTGATGATCTACGTGAGCGTGCTCGACGAGGCCGCGATTCCGACGCTCCGAAAGACGCTCTCGGAACTCGCCAGTCCCCGTGAGGTCTCCGTTCGGGGGCCGGACGCCGAGTCGGCCGCCGAGACACCCGTCCAAGTCAGTATCGGCTTGGGCGGTCGACAGGAGTTCGCCGCGGCGGTCCAACGGATCGCGACCGACGCCGACGCGGACGAACTCGAGCCGAGCGATATCGACGAAGGGGAGATCGAACGACGGCTCGTCTTCCAATCGCCGCCGGATCTCGTCATCAAGACCGGTGCCGAGCGGCTCTCGGATTTTCTCATCTGGCAATCGGTCTACTCCGAGCTGTATTTCACCGATGTCAACTGGCGGGATTTCCGCCGACGGGACTTCCTGCGCGCGATCAGGGAATTTCAGGAACGCCAGAGGCGGTTCGGCCGGTAGAGCGAACCTCGAAAGACGAACGAACGCGAGGCTTCGGGGGTATAGGCCGGTAAGCCGAATTTCGACGGACGGACGAGAAGTGGTCCCTCAACTAACCGAGGAGCTCCCTTCGTCACGCTCGTCGACGTCGTCGATGTCGGTTTCGGGGACGGAATCCCGGAACTGTCCGACGATCCGGGCCG
>CAZLHT010000007.1:0-6399 GCA_964559185.1 uncultured Natronomonas sp. | reverse complement strand
TCGTCGATGTCGGTTTCGGGGACGGAATCCCGGAACTGTCCGACGATCCGGGCCGCTTCCTCGAGTTCGACATCGCTGACCGCGCCCACGAGCGCGGCGGCTCGTTGTGCACGGGTGCGACGCCACGATTCCCGTCTCGATTCGTACGTTCGTATCGCTCGTAGGAAGTCGATTCGTGAGAACTCCGGCCAGTAGGGCGTACAGAAGTAGACTGCAGCCTCGTTCCCGTTGGCGTGCCATGGCAGGAAGTTCGAGGTCCGTTCGGTCCCACCGGTTCGGATGATGAGGTCGACGGCCTGCGTCGGACCGACCGTGAGTCGGTCTTCGATCTCTTCGACCGTCGCGTCTTCGGGATCGAAATCGCCGGCCGCGGCCTCGGCGGCGACCGATCTTGCGACACCGAGCAGTTCCGCGCGGCCGCCGTACGCGATCGCGACGTTCAGGTAGAATTCGTCGTAGTTGGCGGTACGCCGCTCGGCGTATTCGATCGCATCCCGAACGCGCTCGGGAAGACGGTCGATTTCGCCGATGGCTCTGATTCGAACGCCCCGATCGTGGACCTCCGGACGGTCCGCGAACGTTCGTAGCTTCTCGGTGATGAGATCGAACAGCGCACGTCGCTCCTCTCTCGGACGGTCGAAGTTTTCGGTCGAGAAGGCGTACAGCGTCAGTTCCTCGACGCCGAGGTCGGAGCACCACTCGAGTACCCGTTCGGTCGTGTCAGCCCCTGCGCGGTGCCCTTCGGTCGCCTCGTTCCCCCGCATTCTGGCGTACCGGCGATTTCCGTCCTGTATCACCGCGACGTGCGTGGGGGCTCCCGAAATTTCTCGCTCCAACAGTCGTTCGTAGAGCCGCCACATGTACCCTCGAAGACGTCCCAGCATCTATCGGTTTCCACGCATGCCGAACAGATGAGTGTTGCTCTCCGTTCCGGGCGGTTCTTCGAATCGAGACACCCCGTCAGCCCGGGCCACAGGCTTATTACGTCCAGCGTCATGGATCCCCTGTATCGGATGTCCCTGACCGAACTCATCAAGGGCGTGGAGGACCACGAAAAGACGCTAACGGTCTTTAACGCCGGCGATGAAACCGTGTCGACCCTTCGAGAGCAGTTTCACGACCGGAACCTCTCCGTCTCGACGGAGCAGACGGTGAGCGGCAAGCCGGAGGCGTTCGTGGTCCTCGGCGACGACGGCGAGTTCGTCACCGCCGCCGATATCGATACCGGCCTCCATCCCGACGACGAACGAACGAATCCCGGTTTCGAGAGCAAACCCTACCAGCCGATTCTCGACCATCTCGACGAGACGATGTTTACCTCCTACGACACCTGGCAGATGGTCGCGGCCTCCCGAGAGATCGAAGATCGCGCGTGGCGGATCGACAAGGGGTCGCTCCACTCGGGATTTCAAAGGCTCTCGATCCTCGAGGGACAGATGAACATCTACGAACAGTTGGCACAAAAAGGCGCACTTGACGTCCACGCCTATGCTGTTCCGGATACGAGCGTGCCGGAACACGACACGGACCTCACGATTCACGTCGAACGAAGCGACGAAATCGAGCAGTCGTGGTTCGTCGCCTACGACGGTGCTGGAGTCGACGTGAACAAGTGTGCGCTTTTAGCCGAGGAACGCGAATCCCGGTCGTTCTACGGCTTTTGGACCTACGATCCAGGGACCGTCGATTGGATCATCGAACATCTCGAATCGACGTACGGTCTCCTCGAATCGCACTGAACGGCGGCCGTCGTTCGCGGATCACCCCGGCGAGAATCCGATCGCCGACGATTGCGGCGGCGCTCGACTCGTCCCCGAGGCCGGCAGGGGCGCCCACGCTCGAACTCCCATTCGAGCGAGGGGCTTATTTCGTCGACGGTCGTTTGAGCGACAATGAGCGAGACCATCGGGCTAGATCGGATCGATCGGGCTGTCATCAACGCGTACCAGGGTGGGTTTCCGGTCGCCGAACGCCCGTTTGAGCCGGCCGCGGCGGCGCTCCGCGAACGGGGGATCGAAATCGTCGCGGGAGAACTCCTCGATCGCGTGCGCGATCTCGACGAAGCCGGGACGCTGACCCGGTTCGGTGCGTTGATAAACGCCGGAGAAATCGGCGGAACGGCGACGCTCGTGGCCATGCACGCCCCGGAGGAGCGCTTCGAGGAGACCTCCTCCACGATCAACGCTCACCGGGAAGTCGCCCACAACTACCGGCGCGATCATCCCCACCTGAACGTGTGGTTCGTCGTCTCTGTCGCCGACGCCGACGCCGTAGGTCGGGTCCTCGATGAGATCGAAGACGAAACTGGCCAGAAAACGTACAACCTTCCGAAACGTCGGGAGTTCCGCGTGGAAGCGAAGTTCCTCCTCGACGGACCGATCCCCGACGGCGACGTCGATTGCTCCGATCTTGGGCCGGCTGTCGAGCCGACCGATCGAGGGACGCTGACGCCCGAAGAGCGAGATCTCCTCGTCGAGATACAGGGCGGACTGCCGATCACCGAAACGCCCTACTGGGACGTCGCCGACGCGATCGGCGTCGATACCGAGTGGGTGCTGCGGACGATAAAGCGGTTTAACGAGGAGGGAAAGATCCGTCGCGTCGGCGTCATTCCGAATCACTATGCGCTTGGATACACGGAAAACGGGATGACCGTCTGGAACGTCCCGGACGAACTGCTCGAAAGCGTCGGCCCCGAAGTGGCGTCGCTTCCGTTCGTCACGCACTGCTATGAGCGGCCGAGACATGGGGACGTCTGGCCGTACAACTTCTTCGCGATGACGCACGGTCGAAGTGAAGGCGAAAGCAAACGCCGGATTCGACGGGTCGAATTGCTCATGGACGAGTATTGGAATGTCGGCGAGGGCGATTGGGACACGCTGTTCTCGACGGAGATACTGAAGAAGACGGGGATCAGACTCGCAGAACGCGCCGAGGCGAACACAGCGTGAAATGACTCCCCCCGTATTATACCGAGTGAAATGATCCCGCTCTACCACGATTTTACCGACGAGACGGTGCTTGTCTTCGGCGGGGGTCCCGTCGGCGCCCGAAAGGCCCGTCGGTTCGCCCGCGAGGCCGAGACCATCGTCATCGGGCCCGAGTTCACCGCAGAGGAGTACGGCGGCGCACGGTTGATCCGGGGCGCGCCGGCGGCCGAGGACGTCCCCATCTGGTTCGATCGGACGAGCCCCGCGCTTGCGGTCGCCGCGACGGACGACGCCGCGGTAAACGAGGCGATCGAATCGACGGCGCGGGCTCGCGGGGCGCTCGTCAATCGGGCGGATCGTTCGGGCGGACGCGACGTCTGTAGCGTCGTCGTCCCGGCGACCGTGCGGGACGGCGACGTGACGGTCGCCGTCTCGACGGACGGGAGAAGTCCGGCGCTCTCAAGGGAGCTCAGAAGGCGAATCGCCGCCGAAATCGAGGGTACGGACGAAATCGCCGAGCTTACCGCCGATATCCGAGAGTCCCTGAAGGCGGAAGGCGTCGAGCCGGGAATTCGGCGGCGAGTCCTCAGGAAGGTGGTTCGGTCGTCGGACGTTTGGAAGGATTTAGGTGAGGGTGACTCCAACCCCCGACAGACAGCGGATGCCGTCGTCGAGGCGGCGTTGGGTGATCGGACGTGACTACAGGAACCGAACTCGTCTCCGGCGTGAGCATTTCCCACAGCGAGGCGTCGGTCGAAGAGATCAATCAGGCAGCGGCCGGCTCACAGCGCGAAGGGCTCGAACAACTCCTCGATCGGTCGGCGGTCTCGGAGGCGTTCATCCTCCAGACGTGTAACCGTGCGGAGGCGTACGTCGTCACGGAAACGGCGGCTACGGGCGAGGAGGCGCTCTCGGCGTACCTCGGCGACATCGACCGGACGGTCGTTCGCGAACTCGATCACGAGGAGAGCCTTCGACATCTCATGGCTGTCGCATGCGGGTTAAAGTCACTCGTGTTGGGCGAAGACCAGATCATCGGACAGCTCAGAGTGGCCTACGAGAAGTCCCGCGACGTCGGCGCAATCGGCCCGATCCTCGACGACGCGATACTCAAAGCACTCCACGTGGGCGAGCGCGCCCGCAGCGAGACAAGGATTAACGAGGGAGCGCTTTCTCTGGGCTCGGCTGCGGTCCGATTCGCCGGCTCGAAGCGCGAGCTCGACGACACAATCGCGCTCGTCATCGGCGCGGGGGAGATGGCGACATTAGCCGCCAGAGCGTTCGACGATTCCGTCGGTCGCATCATCATCGCGAACCGGACGCTGCCCCACGCGGAGCACATCGCGACGGAACTCGAAACGGACGCCTCGGCGATCGGGCTGGGCGCGATTCCGGCGGCCGCCGAAGAGGCCGACGTTGTCGTTTCGGCGACGGGAAGTTCCGACTACGTTGTCGCTGCCGATGCCTTTGAAACCGCCGGAGAGACGTGCGTCATCGACATCGCACAGCCCCACGATATCCCACCGGAAGCGGCCTCGATAGAGGCGGTTTCGATCTACGATCTCGACGCGATCGAGGCCGCCACCGACGAGGCGAGAGAACGACGAGGGGCGGCCGCCGAAACCGTTGAGAGGATGATCGACGAGGAGTTCGAACGGTTGATGGACCAGTACAAGCGGAAACGAGCCGATCAGGTCATCGCTTCGATGTACGAGGGCGCAGAACGGATCAAAGCCCGCGAACTCCGAACCGCTGTCTCGAAACTCGAAGCTGAGGACGGCGTCTCCGAAGCCGAACGCGAGATTCTCGAGTCGATGGCCGACGCTCTCGTTGGCCAACTCCTCTCCGCGCCCACGGCGAGTCTCCGGGACGCCGCCGAAAACGACGACTGGTCGACGATACGCACCGCCCTCGAGCTCTTCGGTCCGGCCTTCGAGCCCGAACCGGCCGAACGACCGACGACGCCGGAGGGGCAGGAAACGATTCCACGGGAAATCCGGGATCGAATGCCAGCCGTCGTCGTCGATCAGTTGCGGACCGAAGACGACTAACTAGTTTTTCAACGGGCGTTCTCGGGGCTCGTCGGGGGACGCCGCGGCGAAACGGTCCAACCGATCCTGTGGGGTATAGTGCGCCTCGCCGTCCCGACAGGGTGTGACGAATCGAAGGGTATCGTCCACAAACTCCGCGAGCGTGAACGTCGGAAGCGGGATCGTCTCGTATGCCTCGTTCGTCAACGTCGATTCGACTGGGTGGGGCCAGAAGAACGAACCCAGCCGTTTGTCGGTTCGTGTCGCCCAATCTCTGAACTGGAGGATGCGTGCGCAGAGGTGCCGTCCCGATTCGGTTATCAGTGCAGTTTCCGTGCAGAGTTCCTTCCCCACCACATAAACGTCGGCGGACATGATCGCGTCCGTAGTTTCCAGTCGATTCATTCGTTCGAGATGATATCCGATCCGATGATTTTTCGTCGGGGCCAACGACTGGACGTACGCTTCGAGCCTGAGTGGCGAAGATGAAGAGCTCATCGTGATAACGATACACCCAACAGAGTGACAACGCTTCTTACGGAACGGTTGCGACAAAGATTATTTTCGTGGCGAATTTCGTGGACCACCATTCACTCGATGGAAGTTTACCGCACGAGTTGTTGCGGTATGTGTTTCGGGTCCGTCTGGAACCGCGCGGAGGTGACTCGCCGCTCGGTTCGAAGTTGTGGAGAAGGGAGGATGAGAATTCCTCAGTACGTGGGGACGAACGGATCGATCGCGGATCATGTTTCGTCAGAGTTCGTTCAGCTTTCTGAGAAGCTGTCCCTCGTACTCCTCGTCCGCCCGGATACCTTTCATCTCAAGGACGTTCCGCTCGAGTTTGTCGAGCGCGACGCGAAACGCCGTTTCGGCACCGTATCCCTCCCCGGAACCGGCGGCCTGCCCGCGATTCGTCCGGAGACGGATCTGACAGTAAATCAACGGCGTGCCGCGGAGTTTCTCCTTGTGCTCGTTGAACCGGACGTGTGCGTGGTGGACCTGCATGTCTCGATATTTATCCGCGACCTCGGTGATCGCCGCTTGGATCGATTCCCGAGAGATCGTTTCCAGCAGGTCGATATTAGTGATTTGGACGTCCATATTCTCCTCCTCGGTGTAGGTCAGCGCTCGGAGGACGTCTGTCTTCGTGAGGATTCCCGCGACGGCGGTCTCGTCGTCCGGCAGGGTGACGACGAGGCCGGCGTAGTCGTGCTCGAACATTCGCTCGACGGCCGCTCTGATCGATTCGTCGCCGGTGGTTGTCTCGACCGGACTGTTCATCAGATCGTAGACCGGCAGATCGAGCATCCGGTCGGTGTCGCCCGATCGATCACCTTTCTGTTGTCGTTCCATCGTTCGGACGGCAAAGTCGGTGATATCGTGCGTCGTCACCATCCCCGTCAACCGTCCGTTCTCGTTGACGACAGGAAGTCGTGAGA
>CAZLHT010000006.1:10595-15090 GCA_964559185.1 uncultured Natronomonas sp. | reverse complement strand
GAGCCGACGATGGCGCTCGAAGCCCTCGAAGGGAACGACCGGATCGAAGCCCGTCGTCGGCCGCCGGGACCCGAAGAGTGGGGTCTTTATGGTCGACCGACGATCGTCCACACCCCGCGGACGCTCTTGCAGCTTCGGGCGCTTCTGGCGGGCAAGCCGTTCGATCCGGAGAGCACCGACCCAGGAACCCGAATTTTCGCGGTGCGCGGTGCCGTGGGGTCGCCGGCGGTCGTCGAGTTGCGGACCGATAGCTCGCTCTCGACGGCGCTTTCGGCGGTCGAACCCACCGGCGAGCGGTACGTGGTCGGCGGCCGACTCGGCGGCCTCACCCGGTCGATCGACGTGCCCGCGAGTGCGCCAGCGCTCTCGGCGTCGGGGTTCGGGACCGAGGGCGTCGTCGAGGTACTCGCCACCGACGACTGCATCGTCGAGACCGTCGGCGAGCGCGCCGCCTTCGCCCGCGAGGAGAACTGCGGGCGGTGCGTTCCGTGTCGAGAAGGATCGAAACAGCTCCACGAATCGCTTCGGAGCGTTTATGACGGAGAGTTCGACGGCGAGACGATTCGCACGCTTTCGCGGGTCGTGGGCACGACGAGCCTCTGCGCGTTCGGCGAGGCGGCCGCACGGCCGATCGAGACGGCGCTCGAATCGTTCGAACCCGAGTTTCGCGCCCACGCCGAGGGTCGCTGCCCTGCCGGGACGTGCGGGGGGCTCCGATGAGCGCCGACGAAACCGCCGAGACCGGCGAAGCTGACGGAATTGACGGTACCGGTGAATCCGGCGGTGATACGCCTCATCCCCACGTGCCAGAGATCGAAGATCCCCGACCCTCAACGCCGCTGACGGAGACGTTCCGGACTGGAACGGCGAACGACCCGCCGCGGGCCGAAACAACGGTCAGTCCAGGGGACGAACCGACGACGCTCACCGTCGACGGCGAGACTGTCGTTGTCCCGCCGGACGGGACGCTCCTCGACGCAATCGAGGCGGCCGGGAGCGAGGTGCCGGCGCTGTGTCACTACGACCGCGATACCGAAGCGGGCAAGGAGATCGGCCCGCGAACGACCTGTCGGACCTGCGTGGTCGAAACCGAGGAGGACGGCCTTGTCGCCGCGTGCTCGACACCGGCGATCGACGGCGCGATCGTCGAGACGGATGCCGTCGCTGCCGCGGAGGCCAGATCACACAACCTCGATCTGGTGCTGTCGAACCACAACCTCCGGTGTACCACCTGCGGGAAGAACGGCCGGTGCGAGCTGCAGGATACGGCAATCGAGGAGGGAATTTCACATCCCAGATACGGCGTTCTCGACGATCGAGAGGCGTACGAACCGCTCGATTCGACGGCGGCGATCCACATCGATCGCAACAAGTGCATCCTCTGTAACCGGTGCGTCGAGGCCTGCAACGACGTGCAGGTCGAGGGGGTCCTCCGAGTCGAGGGGACCGGTGAGGACACCAGAATCGGGTTCCAGACGGACGCAGAGACGATGGCCGACTCGACCTGTGTCTCCTGCGGGCACTGCGCGACGGTCTGTCCGACCGGCAGCCTCGTCGAGGGCGGCCTCGTCGACGCGACGACGCTCCCGCTTCCGGGGTTCACCCAGCGCAACTCCGTCGGGAGCGTTCTCGAGTCCGAGCGAAACCGAGAGCGAGAGCGGGAGGAAAACGATTCGGACCCGACGGCCGAGCTATCCGGCGTCGCGCGGTTCATGGAGCGCGCGAAACGGAGTGCTGGTGCGGCGGCCGATCGCGCGGTCCGGATGGGCGAACACCTCGCCGAGGACGCCGCCGCCGGCGTCTTCTCGGAGGGGATTCTATTCGGGATCGCGAAACGGGTCGGCGACGCTAGGCTCGATCGACTCGATCGAACCGAGACCACCTGCGGATACTGTGCGGTCGGCTGTCGGTTCGAACTCTACAGCGATGACGAGCGCGTGCTCGGCGTCCGCGCGACTGACCCAGACGCTGCCCCGGCGAACGACTTTTCGACCTGCGTGAAGGGAAAATTCGGTTACGGCTTCATCGGTCGCGACGATCGTCTCGAAACGCCGCTGATCCGCGACGACGGTGGGTTCAGGGAGGCATCGTGGGAGGAGGCGCTCGAGACCGTCGCCTCGGAGCTGGAAGGTATCCGCGACGAACACGGAGCGGACGCGCTCGCCTGTTTCGCCTCTTCGAAGTGCACTAACGAGGAGAACTATCTGATGGGGAAGTTCGCCCGCGCCGTCTTGGGGACGAAAAATATCGACAACTGCGCGCGGCTGTGTCACTCCTCGACGGTCGCCGCCCTTTCCGAAACCGTCGGTTACGGCGCGATGTCAAACAGCATCGAGGACGTCGCCAACGCCGACTGCTATCTGTTCTCCGGGACGAACACGACCGAATCCCATCCGGTATTAGCGACGAAGGTAAAACGTAACGTCAGGGATGGCGCGGATCTCGTCGTTGTCGATCCCCGTAAGGTCGGAATCGCGGAACACGCCGACCGATACCTTCGATCAAAGCCGGGTTACGACATAGCCTGGATGAACGGGATGGCGCGACACGTCGTCGAAAACGACCTTCACGATGCCGACTTCGTCGAGCAGCACGTCCGAAATTTCGACGAACTGAAGCAGAAGGTCGAGCCGTTCACGCCCGAAGCGGTCGAGCGGCTCACAGAGATTCCAGCCGACGAACTCACAGCGGCTGCAGATCGGATCGCGAGGGCCGACTCGGTCGTCTTCGGCTGGGCGATGGGGCTGACACAGCACTCTCACGGCACCAACAACGTCAGGGCGATGGCGAACCTGGCGCTTCTCACCGGCAATCTCGGCAAACCCAATGCTGGTCTCTCGCCCTTCCGCGGCCACAACAACGTCCAGGGTGGTGGCGGGGATATGGGGACGCTGCCGAACGTGCTCCCCGGCTATCGGGACGTGAGCGATCCCAACGTGCTCGACGCTTTCGAGAACGCGTGGGGCGTCCGTCCACCGGGCGAGATAGGCCTGACCGTCCCGGAGACGTTCGAGTCGATCCACGCCGGCGACGTGAAGGGACTGTACGTGATGGGCGAGAACCCGGCGCTCTCGGAGCCCGACATCGCCCACGCCGAGAAAGCGTTGGAGAAGACCGACTTCCTCGTCGTGCAGGATCTGTTCACGACCGAAACCGCCGAATACGCCGACGTCGTGTTGCCGGCGGCCGCCTTCGCCGAGAAGGACGGAACCTTCACCAATACCGAGCGTCGGGTCCAGCGGGTCCGGAAGGCGCTCGCTCCGCCGGGGAAAGCGAGACAGGACTGGGAGATCCTCCAGTCGCTCGCGAATCGAATCGACCACGACGGCGACCGATGGGATTACGACGATCCGACGGCCGTCTTTGACGAGTTGACGGACGTGACACCGATCTACGGCGGGATGAGCCACAAACGGATCGATCGAGAAGGCGGTCTCCAATGGCCCTGCCCCGACGCCGACCATCCCGGTACGCGCTTTTTGTACGAAGACGGGTTCAACTTTCCCGACGGCGAGGCTCGGTTCGTCCCAGCCGACATGGGCGAGCCCGGCGAGTTGCCGAGCGAAGCCTACCCGCTGACGCTCTCGACCGGCCGGGTGCTGTATCACTTCCACACGGGTACGCTCACCCGCCGCGTCGAGGAGATCACCGATCACGTCCCCGAGAGCTTCGTGGAGATCCACCCGGATACGGCTGAGGCACTCGGCGTCGTGGACGGCAAGATGGTCGGCGTCGAGTCCGAGCGAGGCCGAATCGAGGTTCGAGCACGCGTGAGCGATCGGCCGGGAAAGGGCGTCGTCTTCGTTCCGATGCACTTCGCCGATGGCGCGGTCAATACCCTGACCGGCGAGCGGTACGATCCGACGAGCGGCATCCCCGAGTATAAGATCGCGAGCGTCCGGATCGAACCCGTTAATACGGTCTGAACGCCAATCCAATCTCGTATGAACGAGACGAGCGGCGTCATCGTCGCCGGCGGTCACTCGACGCGGATGAGTGGAATGGAAAAGGCCGTGGTAGAGGTAGCCGGGAAGCCGCTCGTCAGACGCGTCGCAGAGCGGCTCATCGAGGCCACCGATAGGCTGATCATCAACTGTCGTGCCGATCAGCGTTCGGTGATCGAAGGGGCGCTCTCTGGATACGATCCTCGGTTCGCGATCGACCCCGAACCGGACCGGGGCCCGGTCGCCGGCATCGCGACCGGACTCGACGCCGTCGAGACGGAGCACGCCGCCGTCGTAGCCGTTGATATGCCTTTCCTGGATCCCGATCTTCTCTCCTATCTCTTCGAGCGGGCAGAGGGGTACGATGCAGCTGTGCCGAGACCGGGCGAGTGGTTCGAACCACTACATGCCGTGTACAGACCGGAGCCGATGGTCGAGGCGTGCAATCGAGCGCTCCAGACGACGAATTCGCGGATCATCGAGCCGCTCTCCTCGCTCGATTTGGTCGTCCTCGATCGAGGAGAACTGCTCGATCACGGCTCGCTCGACAG
>CAZLHT010000006.1:0-10495 GCA_964559185.1 uncultured Natronomonas sp. | reverse complement strand
TCGATTTGGTCGTCCTCGATCGAGGAGAACTGCTCGATCACGGCTCGCTCGACAGCTTCGAGGGCGTCGATACCCCCGAGGACGTTCGGTGGGCGATTGAGCGATTGCAGTAACTACTCGACGACGCTGACGACCTGTCCGCGGTCCATTCGACCCAGCACGATCCGATCGATTCGCTCACTCGAGAGCAGCAGATCCGCGATCCGGCCGGCGACGGATTCCAGCCGGTCACCGTCGACCATGTTTATCAGTGGGACAATTCGCGCGCCCGCCGGAACGTCCTTCAACCCGCCCCGCTCGTCGTCCAGCACCGTTGCGACGTCTTCCGGTTCTATTCGACCCCCGACCGGTCGATCGAGAAGTGACGCGACGCGTTCGGGGCGGTGGACGCGATCCTTGTTGAGTCGTTCGCCGACGACCTTCGCGCTCGCGACCGGAACGACGAGATCCGTCTCGGACGGTAATTGCGGTTCGTCGGCCCCGGGTGCTTTGAACCACCTCGTTCGAGCGCCGTCGGCTTTGAGGAGTATCGGAACGTCGGTCGCTGCCGCGAATTCGTCTATCGTCCCTGTGTCGTACCCCCGATATCGGTTACGGTTTCCGTCGCGTTCTGCGACGAGGCCGAGCGGCCACGACTCGTTTTTCGATGCGATTTTGACGGGATCGTCGGTCGTAACGAGTCGGTTGACGTGCGCTTCGAACGGTGGGATTCGAACTGTTGCGGTGAGCACGGCGCGGCAGAGTTCCTCGGCCAGCTCGTACAGTGTCGATTTCTTACCCCCGGCGCCGACGACCGCCGTGACGCCGTCCGGTTCGAACGCCGATCGGAGATCCATACCGGCCGGTACCACCGGGGACATATATGGGTTACCGCCCTCGATGTGAATGCTTATAAGTCCGACCCGGACGCGGGAAAGATATGATCGTAGATACCGCGGTATATACGGTTCACACTGCCTTCGCTGCGTTATGGGCCGGCTCGGTATTGTTCGTCGCTTTGTCAGTGGTGCCGCTCGCGATGGACGGCGATCTCTCTCCGCTCGCGTTCGGTAGCGTCGTCTCGAACCTTCGGTGGGTGACCCGGATCAGCGCGGTGTCGTTGTTCGTGACCGGTGGCCACCTCGCCGGCACGCTCTACACCGCCGAGACGCTCACCGGGACGACGAGTGGCTATCTCGTTCTGGCGATGTTGACCTTCTGGCTGGGGCTCGCGGCCGTCGTCGAGATTGGCAGCGCGAAGGCGATCCGCGGGGTCGAAACCGATAAGATCCGCGAGCCAGCCCGCGAGAGCCGGCCGTTCTACTTGCTCGGTGCCGTCTTCGCGGCCGGACTGCTCGTGATCGCGGGGTTGCTCGGAACGCCGTCGGCTATCCTGTAAGTACCGATCCGAAACCCTCGAGTGCTACTCGGGAATCCGGATCTCGTTTTCGAGCCTGCCGACTCCTTCCACCTCGACCTCGACGGTATCGCCGTTCGAAAGCGGTCCCACGCCCTCCGGCGTACCCGTCGAGATGACGTCGCCCGCTTCGAGGGTCATGTAACTCGTGATCTCCTCGATCAGTTCCGGGACGGAAAAGATGAACCGATTCCGCGAGGAATCCTGCTTGAGTTCGCCGTTGACTCGACATCGAATCGAAGCGTCGTCGGGGACGTCTTCGGGCGAAGCGATGACCGGACCGACCGGAGCGGCGTCGTCGAACGACTTACCGCGCACCCAATTCGTCTCGACGAGCTGATCGTCGCGGTTCGAGATGTCGTTGACGCAGGTGTACCCGGCGACGATGCCCTCGGCGTCATCCGCCGAGACGTTTCGACACCGTTCGCCGATCACGACGCCGAGTTCGGCTTCGTATTCGAGCCGTTCTTTGTCGGCGAGCAATTCGACTGTCGCCCCGTGGCTCGAGACGGTATTGGGTGTTTTGAAGAACAAGAGTGGCCGATCGGGGACCTCCATTCCCTGCTCTTCGGCGTGATCGACGTAGTTCAGTCCGATACAGACGATCTTTGTGGGATCGCACGGTGCGAGCACCTCGACCGAGTCGACGTTGAACGTTTCGACCTCGGCCGTGACCCGGCCCTCGCGCTTCGGATCCGCACGGATCGTTCCGTCATCGGTCAACTCGCCGTAACGAACGTCGTCGTCGTCATCGCGAAATCGGATCTGTCGCATGTGCCGTTCCTCGGTCGGGGATGCTATAAGGGTTCCCGGATACGATCGCTCTCCCGCATTCTCCCCCGCGGAATGGTCCACATCTTTCCGTGTCCGCGAGAAGAAATCCTCGCCTCCCTGTGTGGCCGTCCTACTTCCCCGTCCACTCCTACTCCGACGATCGTGTAAAATTGCCACCCATTCTTAAGACGATGAAACGAGTATCTCTATCCGTAATGGAGCTCACCTGGCACGGCCACTCGACGTGGCACGTTACGGTCGACGGTACCGAACTGTTAATCGACCCGTTTTTCGATAATCCGAAGACGGATCTCGATCCTGCCGACATCGGCGACCCCGACTACGTCCTGTTAACGCACGGTCACTTCGATCATATCGCCGACGCCGGTGCATTTCCCGACGCGACCCTCGTCGCGACGCCGGAACTCTGCGGGTACGCCGAAGACAACTTCGGGCTCGAGAACGCTATCGCCGGCATGGGGATGAACCTCGGTGGCACCGCCGAGTGCGGCGATGCCTGGGTCACGATGGTTCGAGCGGATCACACGAACGGCATCGAATCCACCTACGAGAACTCCGCCGGGATGCCCGCCGGATTCGTGATCTCGGATAAAAAACCGACCCAGGAATCCGATCCCGATAATCCGACGTTCTATCACGCCGGCGACACAAGCCTCATGGTGGAGATGCGCGAAGTCATCGGCCCGTATCTGGAACCCGACTTCGCAGCATTGCCCGCCGGCGACCACTTCACTATGGGACCGGCGCAGGCTGCTATCGCAGCCGACTGGGTCGGTGCCGACTACGCGGCACCGATGCACTACGACACCTTTCCGCCCATCGAAATAGATACCGAAACTTTCGAGCGAGAACTCAAAGCCACCGGAGCGAGCGCACGTGCAGTCGTCCTCGAGGGTGACGAGTCCTTCACGCTCGAGTGAAGCACTCGGACGACGCGCGGTTCGATTTTGGTTCGATGGGGCCCTCGCGGTCGGGAAAATGAACGAACCGCCCTATCTTTTATGGACACGCCGAGTGTATCGATCTGCTATGGCCGACATAGAGACCACGACCGTCAACGAGGAGAAGTATCACGCGCTCACACGGGCCGGCGATTTCGAGCTCAGTATCGACGCGACCGGTTCCGACGGGCCGACGCAGAACGAAGTGTTGGTCGCCGATTATGCGTCCTGTTTTACGTTCGCCTGTCGCGCGGGAGCGAACCGAAAGCTCGACATTGATCTCGGGAAAATCGAAACCGAGGCCGAAGCCGATCTCGACGACAATGACGATCTCTCCGCGATTCGATTTCACCTCTACATCGAAGCCAATCTCGATGACGACGATATCGACGATATCGTCGAACTCGGCAAAGAAATCTGTCACATTCACGCCGCGGTGAAAGAGTCACTCCACGCCGACATCGAAATCACAGCAGACGCGTTCTGAAGATCCCATCGAGGGGATTTAGCTACTATCGGGAGACTGGACCCTTCGAGTTCGACAGCCTCGTTGTTTAGCTCGGGAAATAGTGCGGCAGGCGGACAGATACTGTCCGCCTGCTCGACCGTGGGGACCGCGGAGACTTCAATACGATATAAGGGCACTGGGCACTTATCCGGAGCTATGACAACCTGGCAGGACATGATCGTGGCCGATCGGATGACGGTCGATAACGAGTTCTCCTCGCGCGTCGACGACTCCAGGTTCTCCCGACAGGAGTGGAGTCTCATCATGACCGCTACGACGTTCGAGATAGAACACCCCGAAGACGAAACGAACGCGAAGCTCATCGCCGATACCTCACAGCTCCCTTCGATAATACCCGAACTCGAACAGGTCGCGGACATGGGTCCGATGGGACCGACTCGGAATGCGTCAAAATCCAACTCCGGTCTTCTCGGATCGATTCGCGACGCCCTCGGCATGCGAAACGGCCGCGACGGAAGTGACGCCGAGAAAGAGAAACTCGAGGACGCGCAAGCGCTCGTTTCGGCGTACGCCAAAACGTTACAGACCCATCTCGAATCGGAGGGACGCTGGAGCGAAATTCGTTCCGCGGCCGCAGAAAGGTAACGGCAACCAACTGCCGTTCCCCTCAGTCGTCCGATCGACCGACTCGACCCGACGCGTCGTCGATGTAGGGCAATGATTCTGCCGTCTTCGCGATCGACTTCGCGTTGGATTTCATCAACGCCGTGGTATCCCAGACTCCGTCGACGAGGGCTTTCCGCTGAGATTCATCGACATTCCCCTCGATGGTAGTTTCGCCGTACGTTACCGTCTCGGCTTCGACATCGATCCCGATAGTACCGTCGGGGTTCCCGTCAATCCACGCCTGTAAAGCCTCGATCGCCTCGGTGTCGGCGGTAACCGTCGGGATGCCGAGTGCGAGACAGTTCCCGGCGAAAATCTCGGCGAACGATTCGCCGACGATGGCGTCGATTCCCCACCGCTTGAGCGCCTGTGGGGCGTGCTCTCGGGAGGATCCACAGCCGAAGTTGGCGTTGACGACCAATACGTTCGCGTCCTGATACCGCTCTTCGTTGAACGGGTGCTCCTTCTGATTGTCGTCGTCGTCGAAGCGCAGGTCAAAGAAGGCGAACTCGCCGAGTCCGTCGAAGGTGATCACCTTCAGAAATCTTGCCGGAATGATCTGATCCGTGTCGATGTCATTTCCCTCGATCGGGATTCCGCTTCCCTGGACGTGCGTTACGCTCGGAACGTCGTCGGCGCTCATGCTTTCACCTCTGCTTTCGACAGTTCACGGACGTCGGTAACTTCGCCGGTAATCGCCGCCGCAGCGACCATCAAGGGACTCATCAGGATCGTCCGACCGTCCTTCGATCCCTGCCGTCCGACGAAGTTTCGGTTCGAGGAGGAGGCCGAGGCCTCGTCGCCGACGAGTTTGTCGTCGTTCATCCCGAGACACATCGAACAGCCCGCACCGCGCCAGTCGAAGCCCGCTTCGGTGAAGATATCGTCGAGTCCTTCGCGTTCGGCGGCCGCCTTGACGCGCTGACTGCCAGGAACCACCAGGGCGCGCACGGAGTCATCGACCTGGCGTCCCTCGACGATCTCGGCGGCCGCCCGCAGGTCCGATAGCCGCGAGTTCGTACAGGAGCCGAGGAACGCGACGTCGACGTCGTACCCTTTCATCGTTTCGCCGGGCTCGATGCGCATGTGTTCTTGCGCTCGCCGAGCGGTCTCTCGCTTGTCCTCGGGAAGCGATTCGGGATCGGGAATCTCCTCGGAAATTCCGATCCCCTGTCCCGGCGTGGTTCCCCACGTGACGACGGGTTCGATCTTCGAGCCGTCGATCGTCACGACGTCGTCGTACTCGGCGTGGGGGTCGGATTTGATCGACTCCCAGTAGGACTTCATCTCTTCGAAGCGTTCGGGGTCGTTCTCGAACTCGTCCGTCTCTTCGAGCCACTCGTAGGTCGTCTCGTCGGGGTTGACGTACCCGGCTCGCGCGCCACCCTCGATCGACATGTTGCAGATCGACATTCGACCTTCCATGCCGAGATTTTCGATCGCTTCGCCGGCGTACTCATATACGTAGCCGACGCCGCCGTCGGTGCCGAGCCGTCGAATGATCGTCAGTATGACGTCCTTTGCCGTGACGCCGTCGCGGAGTTCGCCCGTTACCTCGATCTTTCGAACCTTCTTTTTCTCCATGGCGACCGTCTGGGTCGCGAACACGTCCCGCATCTGGGAGGTTCCGATTCCGAATGCCAACGCGCCGAACGCGCCGTGTGTCGAGGTGTGGCTGTCGCCGCAGACGATAGTCATCCCCGGCTGGGTCAGTCCCTGTTCAGGCCCGATGACATGGACGATCCCCTGGTTCCCGGTCGAGGGATCGTCGAACTCGATATTGGTCCCTTCAAGGTTCCGTTCGAGTTCTGCGTACATTTCCTCGGCCGCGTCGTTCTCGAACGGCCGTTCCAGATCGTCCGTCGGGATGATGTGATCGACTGTCGCGTGGGTGAGATCGGGCCGTGCGATCTCGAGACCGCGCTCGCGGAGCATTCCGAGCGCCTGCGGGCTCGTGACCTCGTGGATAAGGTGCAATCCAATGAACAGTTGATCCTGTCCGCTCGGCAGCGTCGTCACTTTGTGGTTTTCCCATACCGTATCGTAGAGAGTTCCTTCGCTCATGGTCGTTTCCCACGATCGAACGTCCTTTGGATTCTTTTCTCCTCGTTCGGTAACGTATGATCGATGTCGGCGAGTAGTTCGCTTGTGTTTCCGTCAGCGTCGGATTCGGATTCGGATTCTCCACCATCGGCGGCTACCGTCCGTCCGCGATCGTACGCTTGTGTTTCGCCGAAGGCTCGGTCGGTGTAGGGGTTCGTGTGGCTGATCTCACCGAGCGTTTTCGTCTCCTCGGTCATGGTCACGTATCTCCCCAGGCGAACAGGGCGCGCAGGTCCTCCCCGACGTCCTCGATGTCGTGGTTCTCTTCGGCTTCTCGCAACCGTTTGTAGCTCGGTCTGCCAGCCTGGTTCTCTGCGATCCACTCTCGAGCGAACGTTCCGTCCTGCACTCCTTCGAGGATCTCCTCCATCGTCTCGCGGACGTCGTCGTCGATTACCTCGTCGCCGCGGGTCAATCCGCCGTACTCGGCGGTGTCGGAGACCGAGTTCCACATCTCCATGTTCCCGCCTTCGTACATCAGATCGACGATGAGCTTGAGCTCGTTCAGGCACTCGAAGTACGCCATCTCGCGGCTGTAGCCGTTGTCGACGAGCGTCTCGTAGCCCACTTTGACGAGCGACGTGACGCCGCCACAGAGGACCGCCTGCTCGCCGAAAATGTCCGATTCGGTTTCCTCGCGGAACGTCGTCTCGATGACGCCGGCTCGGGTACAGCCGATTCCCTTCGCGTAGGCCATCGCGATATCGGTCGCCTCGCCCGTCGCGTTCCGGTAGACCGCGAACAGACCCGGTGTCCCCTCGTCGTTCACGAAGTTGCGTCGGACGAGGTGTCCCGGGGATTTTGGGGCGATCATCGTGACGTCGATTCCCTCGTCCGGTTCGATCTGTCCGTAGTGGATGTTGAACCCGTGCGCAAACTGGAGTGTGTCGCCCTCCGTGATAACGTCCCGGATCTCCTCGTAGAGCGCCGGTTGGACAGTATCGGGAACCAGGACGCTCACGATATCGCCCCGTTCGGCCGCCTTCCGGGGCGTCGTCACGTCGAGTCCGTCCGATTCGGCGGTGTCCCACGAGGAGGAGTCCTCTCGGAGCCCCACGACCACATCGACCCCCGAATCGTCGAGGTTTAACGCGTGAGCGTGACCCTGGCTACCGTAACCGAGAACGGCCACGGTTTTGTCGTCAAGTACGGTGCTGTCCGCATCTTCGTCGTAGTATATCGTTGTTTCGTCTGTCATATTGTTATGTGTCGGTAGCTGTGTCTTAAATCGTTAGGTGTGCTTCGCTTCGACTCGTGCGGTCTCTTCTTCACCTCGTGCGAGGGCGGCCTGTCCCGTTCGTGCGATCTCCCGGATATTGAATTGTTTGAATGCGTCGATCGCGTCGTCGATCTTTCGCTCCGAGCCGGTGATCTGGACGGTTATCGTCCGCGGGCCGGCGTCGAGCGCCTCGCCGTCGTACATCTCGGTGATCGCCTGTACTTTGTCGGGTTCATCGCCGTCGACTTTCACGATGACGAGTTCTCGTGCGACCGGATCCGAATCGAGCTCTCTGACATGCACGACCGGAATGAGCCTATTGAGTTGCTTTCGGATCTGCTCGATGCCGGGATCCGGCTCCTCGACGACGAGGGTGATCCGGGAGTACCCCTCGTTCTGGGTCGGGCCGACGGTCAACGATTCGATGTTGAACTGCCGCCGGTGAAACAGCCCAGAAACGCGCGCGAGCACGCCCGGTTCGTTCTTGACGTACGCCGAGATTGTCGTCCGGCGCGACTCCGGTTCGGCCTCGATTTCGGGATCGATCCGGATACCCTGGGAGTTTCGACGCCCGATCGGACGTGTTCGCTCCTCCGGGCGTGGCCCGTCGAGTCCCTGACGCTGCACGTTCTGTCGCCGGCTCATAGCTGATCCTCCGTCAGCGCGAACAGTCCGTTGTCGCCGCCGCTCGGCACCATCGGGTAGACCTTCTCGTCGGGATCGATGTAGACGTCGACGACGCTCGGTCCGTCGTAGGCGAGCGCTTCATGGACAACTTCGTCTACCTCGTCGTCGATGTCGATACGGAATCCCCGGGCGCCGAACGCCTCGGCGAGCGCATCGAACTCGGGCACCCACGGATACTCCGAGGCCATGTGCCGTTCGTCGAAGAAGACGTCTTGCCACTGCCGAACCATCCCGATCGCCTTGTTGTTGAGGACGACGACCGTGATGTCCAGTTCCTCTCGAACGGCCACGGACAATTCCTGACACGTCATCAGGAAGGAACCGTCGCCGTCGAAACAGACGACCCCTCGATCGGGGGCGGCGAGCTTCGCGCCGATCGCGGCCGGCAGCCCGTATCCCATCGTCCCGAGACCGTGGGAAGAAATCCACGTCCGCGGCTGAGTCCACGTCCAGTACTGCCAGGCCCACATCTGGTGTTGACCGACGCCCGTCGTGACGATTGTGTCGTCGGGGGTGGCATCGTCGAAGCGCTCGACGATATACTGGGGTTTGACCGGTTCGTCCGCCGGTGCCGCGTAATCCATCGGATACTCGTCCTTCCACCGTTCGCATTGCTCGAGCCAGGCGTCCGTCGACGGCGATCCGGTAATCGACTCCGCGAGCTGTCCGAGCACGGCCTTTGCGTCGCCGATGAGCGGATGGTCCGCCTCGATGTTTTTCGAAACTTCCGCGGGATCGATGTCGACGTGGATTATCTCGGCGTCGGGTGCGAACGTCTCGACACCGCCCGTCAGCCGATCGGCGAACCGGGTTCCGACCGCGAGCATACAATCGGTCATCGTGATCGCCATATTGGCGTATCCGGTCCCGTGCATGCCGGCGATTTCGAGCGACAGTTCGTGATTCTCGGGAAACGCTCCTGTCCCCGGCATCGTGGTGATGACCGGGATTTCGTGCTCGATCGCGAACGACCGGAGTTCATCGCTCGCGTCGGCTTTGATCACGCCGCCGCCGGCGATGATCACCGGCTTTTCGGCTCGCCTGAGCGTTTCCGCTGCGACGGACACCGACTCGGTGTCGGCCGTCTCCGGCGGTTCGTAGGTGTCAGGTAAGGTCGGTGCGCCGGGATCCGATTTCGTCTCGCCTTTCGTCACGTTCTTCGGCAGATCGACGAGCGTCGGTCCCTGACGGCCGTGCTTCGCGAGCGCGAAGGCCGTTCCCACGTCCCTCCCGACGGTATCTGGATCGTCGGCGAACGCATTCGATTTCGTGATGGGACTCGTGATGCCCAGAGCGTCCGTCTCCTGAAAGCCGTCGTTGCCGACGACATCCGTCGGGACCTGCCCCGTCAACGCGACGAGCGGATCGGAGTCCATGCTGGCATCTGCGATCCCGGTCACCAGGTTCGCCGCGCCCGGACCCGAGGTGGCCATGCAGATGCCCGGCTCCCCGCAGACGACGCCGTAGGCGTTGGCCGCGTGTACCGCCCCCTGCTCGTGGGCCATCGTGACGTGTTTCATTTCCGATCGGTACAGTGCGTCGTAGACGGGCATGATCGCGCCGCCTTGGACACCGAAGAGATGTTCGACGCCAGCGTTTTCGAGCGCACGAACGACCGCATCTGCGCCCGTTTCGATCTCGTTTTTCTCTGAGGCGCTTTCAGCGTCCACTTTCCTCGGTGCCTGTGCCTGTTCGCCGCTCATGGCGATCCCCCTGTTCGATACCGTCTATTGGTGTCTCGTGTCTGCATTGTTCCGGCTATAGGATACTCTGTGTCCGATGCGAACCGTGTACTGGGAGAATGTGGTGTCGGGGCTACGCCCCTACGATACCGAGCGCGACGCTGACGGTGGGGGCGAACGCTGTCGTTCCGGCGGTCGCTTCCGTCATCACGGTAGAGCGTGTACCGCGTACGACCATAAACGTTCCGCGTTGCAGAGCTCCCGGTCGTCGCACCGTGACGGTATACCGACCGCTGTACCCGGGGGCGAACGACCGATCCGCACATCCTCAGATCCGTACCTCCTCGCGTCTGACGCCCACGTCGCGGGCGAACTCCTTGAGCCGCTCGAAGGTGATCTGCTCTTTCTGTGCCCCGCGGTCTTTGACCATGCGGGTCACTTCGCGGACCTCGGTTTCGGTCGGATCGAAGCCGGCATCCTCTAATCGCTCCCTGACGGAGTGTGTTCCGGTGTGTTTACCCAACACCAGCTGTCGGG
>CAZLHT010000005.1:0-15673 GCA_964559185.1 uncultured Natronomonas sp. | reverse complement strand
CGCGAAAGTCTCGATGGTGGGTATCAGTAACGACCTCAAATTCACTGAATTCCTCGATCCACGCGTCAAATCCAGTTTGGGTGAAGAGGAAATCGTGTTCCCCCCGTATGACGCCGAACAGTTGACGAATATCCTTCAGCAGCGGGCCGATATCGCGTTCAAAGATGACACGCTGTCCGACGGCGTTATTCCGTTGTGCTCGGCGTTTGCCGCCCAGGAGCACGGCGATGCTCGGCGGGCGCTAGATCTTCTGCGGACGGCCGGAGAATTGGCCGAGCGATCCCAACACGAGGTCGTCCGCGATGAGCACGTCCGTAACGCACAGGATAAAATCGAAATGGATCGCATCGTCGAGGCGGTTCGGACGCTTCCGCGACAATCTAAACTCATACTGCTCTCCATCATCACCCTCGAGAAACGGGAGAGACAGCGGATCAATACGGGCGAAGTGTTCAATATGTACAAACAGATTTGCGATCGAGTGGACGCCGACGTTCTGACGCAGCGTCGGGTCACGGACCTGATCAGCGAGCTCGATATGTTGGGTATCGTGAACGCGGTCGTGGTCTCGAAAGGCCGATACGGTCGGACGAAAGAAATTAAGCTTTCAGTCCCCCTCGAAGAAACCGAAACCGTCGTAACATCGGACTCTCGGCTGGCCGAATTTAGGGAGTAACCCGCGAGTTCTCCGCCCGCCAATGGCGTCCGACAATTGTCTGACTCATGTATGACTCCTGTCCGACCGTAGGCACTGAGGCCGACGAAGTGATATAGGGCGTGGGTGTATCACTGGGCACATGGCCCGGGCAACTGAGGCGATCTATTCGAAATTCCTCCAGTTGAACCGTCGACCGGCGGTCTTCGATCGCGAAATACGAAAGCACGTCGACCGGTGGCGGCTCGAGGAGTCCCTCCCGATAACTGATATCATCTCCCACTTCCAGCGAAACGGGAATTTCATCCTCGAGGATCAAAAGGTGATTCTTCCCCTCCACAAACCCGATTCCCCCTCGTTGACGGGGGAATATTTGCTCTACTATCCCGACTACGTCGTCCCGTCAATTGTGTATTACGACTTTGCGAAGACGGATTTCGCAACAATTCCTCTCGAGCAATTCGGAACCACCTATCCGGCGTGGCGTCTTCGGTATTGGCACTCGGATTATCCGTCGTCGTCGACCCCGGATTACCACCACACCGGCGACGACCTCGCCGTGAACGTCGAATCCCAGAGCCATATCGAGAGTACGTCATCGTTGGCCGACGACGGAGCGGAACTCATCGAGGAGTTGCGATCGATGATCGCCCGTCGAGAGGTCAGCGAACGGGATGAGGCACGTAACCGGTGTACGCAACTCCCGCCGGAACAGTTCCTCGCCGATCGGGGCGGGATCCGGGAACTCGTGCCGGCGGGAATCGACGTCGATGAGTACGGACAACAGGTCGTCCGGTTGCGAATCCCCGCGGAACGGACCGATGGGTCAGTCGATATTCCGTCCGCGTACGGTATCTATCCGGGGTCGGAAGCGATCGTCGATTCGGTGACCGACGAGTCCGGGTTCCCCGCGGAGGCGGAGGTACTCGACGTCGAAGGGAGGCAACTCGAACTCTCGTTTTATTGGGATCGGTACCCCGAGAATCCCGATCTCTCCGTCTTTGAATTGGAATCGGATGCCCGTTTCTTGCTCGGCGAACTACTGAACGCCGTTCCGTTCGACCGACAGCGGGACGCCATCGAAATGGTCGGGGACGACGACCGGAAACGGGGGTGGCTGACCGGATCGACCGACGTGGGATTCGATTCCGACCTCGAACTTTCGCCCTCGAAATCGCGGCTGAATAACTCCCAGTATCGGGCTGCGCATAACGCGCTGCGGGCGACAGACGTCTTTTGCATTCACGGTCCCCCCGGAACCGGAAAGACGCGGACCCTCGTCGAGATCGTCCGGGCCGCCTGTAACGAAAATGAACGCGTCTTGGCCGTGGCCCATTCGAATCAGGCCGTTGACAACCTTCTGGTGGGCGATAGTTCTGGCGAGCACGTCGATCGGTCGTCCATACACGGTCTGGTTGCGGAAGGGGAGATAACCGTCGCTCGGGTCGGGGGGAACTCCTCTAACGACCTGGTTGAGGAGAACTACGTCGGAAACGATCTGTATCAGTCCGACGTTGTCTGTGGGACGATGAGCGGCGTCCACCGATTTGGCGAAAACATCTTCGATCTCGCCGTGATCGATGAAGCGACGCAGGCTTCGATCGCTACCTCGCTCATCCCGGCGACTCGAGCGAAGCGGATCGTCCTCGCCGGCGATCACAAACAATTACCCCCCTACTACTCGGGTGAACACAGCGACTCCGAGGAGATGAAACCGTCTCTTTTCGAACATCTCGTTCACCGATACGGCTCTGACATCCTCGCGACGCTCGAAACACAGTATCGGATGCATCGCGACATCGCGGCCTTCCCGAACGGCGCTTTTTACGGTGGCGAACTCTCCCACGGTGAGGACAACCGCGAGTGGTCCATCGCCCCGCTCGACCCCCTCGAGGCGATCCACGTCGAGGGTGAGGAAAAACAAACCCCGTCGAACTCCCACTACAACGATCGGGAAGCCGAAATCGTCGCCCAACAGGTAAAACAGCTGATGGACGTCGGTGTCGCCCCGATGAATATCGGCGTCATTTCGCCGTATTCCGGACAGATCGGGAAAATTCGCGTTGCACTCGACGATCTCGACGGATTGGACACCTCGTCGGTCAAGATCGCGACCGTCGATTCCTTTCAGGGAAGCGAGCGGGAGGCGATCGTCGTCTCGTTCGTTCGGAGCAATCCCCAGGGCTTCAGTGGGTTTTTGACGTTTCCGAACGAGGGTCCTCGCCGATTGAACGTGTCGTTGACACGCGCCCGGAAGCGATGCGTTCTTGTCGGTAACTTCGATACGTTACGGACCCGAGCCCCGACGAAAGAGCCCGATGAGAGTTCGGCTCGTGTCTATCAACAGCTGTACGACCACCTAAACTCCCGAAACCTACTGACTCGCCATTCTGAGTAAGCTACCGGATTTTACAGGCGATTGAGGCGAATCCCCTGGGACTTGACCCCGAGGCGATTCACTACCGGTCGAGTCCCGATACGCGATGTCTCAGCCAATACGTTTTTGCGATACCGCATAGATCGCTTCCTCATGGAACTCGGTGCAACCCAACGCATTATTCTTCGAATCTCGCTCCTCATCATCAGCTGTACGATCCTTTTGACGGCCAGCTTCGTCGGATTTCTCGCATTGATTAGCGGACGGGTAGACGGCTCGGAGTCCCGAATTGCGTGGTACATCGCCATCTCGGCGATACTGTTCGTCTCTACGATCGTGTTATTGGAATTTCACGGCGCGGATGGACGGACCATTCTCGTTTCGGCGACCGTCACCGGCGTTCTCTCCTTTGCCCTCATATATTTCAGCATCGAGGGCGTGATATTTGCACTCATTCACCCTGAGGACGTGTTCGTTTCTCAGTTGATCCTCTACTTTTTCGCCGCGGCACTCGTGGCTACGGGAATCGGATACTGGGGGCTCCGCCATTGGCGGGAATTTACCTCCGAATACCCCGGGTCGTTATGAACGAACGTCTGCTTCAGGCCGACTCCGTCCCGGTGCGTCCCCACCGGAGCTGATACCAGAGCAGTCGACATCGATAGACGAACGCTTTCGTGAGAAAGAGCACCATCGCGACGAATTCGACGATATTCCCCGCGATTCCCTCTCGTTCGACTGGTGGGTTCGGTGGTACCGGCCTCGATGGAACGGTGACGTTCGCCACGGACCGTGTTCGATCGTCGCTCGATGCCGAGTTTGCGGTGTGTCCGTTCTGGGTGGAGTCGGTCGAAGTGTTCTTCAACACCGTTCGAAGTTCCGTGACTTCGTCTTCGAGGATTTGATTCCGGCGGGTGACCGATTCGAGTCGCTGTTGGAGTTCGGACTCATCGAGCGATTCGTAGTCCCCGTCGGGTTGATACGCCTCTACCTGCTCTTCGAGCGTCCCCTCGCCGGGTACGGACGGGGGTTCGTCACTTTCGTCACCGTTCGGATGTTCGGAGAACGGATCCATCTCCGCGATGGATTCTCCTTCGGCTTCGACCGCGTCGACGGCGGTTCGTATGTCGCGTTGGTCCTCCGAATCGAGTGGGTCTCCGTCATCGCTCATCGGGGATTCGGCTA
This sequence comes from uncultured Natronomonas sp., assembly GCA_964559185.1. Lineage (GTDB taxonomy): Archaea > Halobacteriota > Halobacteria > Halobacteriales > Haloarculaceae > Natronomonas. Next base: position 11,456 of record CAZLHT010000005.1, on the reverse strand, counting down.
GATCGCCGGATTGGATCTCCCGGATGAGTTCCTGGCTCACGGATTTCAAATCCGGCCGGTCATAGCTTTCGAGGCCCGGGGTCGCGCCGGCGTCGTGGGTCTGTTTACGTTTGAATTGAACCCGCTCGACGGTTTCGTCCCAATCCGTCATGAGGAAACTTTCCCCGGTATCTAACTCTTCGACGGCGTCCGCTTTTTCGCCCCCGAGAACGTTACGAACGACGTTGAGATCGTTCTTCCACGTCAGGCGGTGCCAGACCATCCAATCACACTGGGTGATGAAGTCCTTATCGACGGAGGAGGGTCGCTGTGACATCCCCAACATTCCGAGCCCCCGTTTCCGACCGCGTTTCGCGACGCGTTCGAGGAGTTCACTGAGCTCGTCGTTTCCCCCCTGTTGGGGGAGGTATTCTTGCATCTCCTCGATCATCAAGAGGAACGGTTTGCGGACGTCCTTTTCCTTTTGGAACAGTTCACGAACGACGTTGGCGATGAGGTCGCTGGCTTCCTCGGCGTCCAGATAATCGGAGACGTCGAGGATAATCGGCATGTTTCGCTCCAGTGCGATCTCCGCGAGCTGTTCGGCGTTCGCCGGGGTGACCTTGACGTCACACAGGTCGTCGTTGCCCACGTGGAGGATTTCGTATTTTTCCTTCAATCCGTAGTACTCGCCTTCCGGATCCACGATGAGTAGGTTGTAGCTATCCTCGAGGAGTTCCTCGGCGATAACGCTCGCGGAATTTGATTTGCCACTCCCCGATTTCCCGGTGATGAATCCTCGTCCGGTCAGGATTTCGATTACCGGGAGCGTTTTTGCCCCGGTGGTCGGGACGATCCACTTCGCCTGCCTGTCGTCGGCCATCTATCTCACCAATAGCGTGTACTACGGTAAATGCCTTGTTGGCGTTCCCACGTCGCAACGGACCTCGACCCCGATCTGTTCGTGGTCGCCGATACCGAACTCCGTCTGGTGTTGAATCGATTTCGCCGAATTCGGGGTACGACTCCGCTCACTCGATCTGAAGCGATGTGCCGGCTTCGAAGTCGACTTCCTCTAACCGGACCACGTCCGCCGTTCGTTCCTCGTGATCTCGCACCATTGACTCCAGTCTCTCTGCGTATCGTTTGCACTCTTCGAGCTGTTCTCCGAGGTGTTCACATTCCAATTCCAGTCGTTCGTGTTCGCGAACGAACGATTTCGAAACTTCCACGGAGAACGGGAACTCGTCGGATTTCGCATTCGCGCTCTCTCGAACTGAGTGTTTCGGCGCAACCTCGACGTTCCCGCGGTGTGAAACAATCTCGTCGACGTATTCCCGAAATACGGTCGATAGCGATAGGTCCTGATCGTCCGAGATCGATTGCAACGCATCGAACTTCTCTTCGTTAATCCTGAAAGACACCGTTTTATTTTTATTGGTCATCGCTAACCCCGAAATCGTCGGTAGGTACTCCCTACCTCGACTTAATTGTTCGTCAGACGAATCCGCCGATCGGGGTGGTATGTCCTCGAGCGGTACACGAAAACGATCCCGGTTCTCCTTCCGGACGCGTTCGGTACGAATAACTATGGGGTTCGCGGGTCTGTCCGTTCATATCGACGGTCGGGTGGCGATATCGCTCGGTTGGCCAAACAGGTGTATCGAGATGGTAGAACGGGAGTCCTCGCCGGCGCACTTCGCGCGTCCGTTACCGGAAGAGCCGTGGCGTTACAGCTGTCCGGACTGTGGGACGACTGCGGTCGATCGACTGGAAAAGAGGGGGGATCGGAGCGGGCATCACGAATTTCCGTTTTACTGTACGGGGTGTGAGGAGAAACTCGCCCACGTGATTGACAACAAGACTGGGAAACGGGTGTACAACGTCAGGCGTGCGACGGAAACAAAATAGGGCGAGCGCTCGGCGATCTCCGTCGGTTGCCGTTCCACCCGACCCTTAGTGAAGCATTCCGCCCAGCGGAACCGGTTTTTCGGGCGTGACGAGTACGGGATTTCCGTCGTCACCCGGGACGCCAACGGTCAGCGCTTCGGATTTGAACCCCGCAATCCGAACCGATCCGAGATCGGTCGCACAGAGTACCCTCATTCCGACGAGTTCCTCGGCGTCGTGGTTATAGCCCAGCTGGGCGGCCGATCGTAGCGTCTTCTCACCGAGATCGAGCCACAGTTTGATCATCTCTGGTTTGTTTGTTTCGGGAAACGGCTCGGAGTCGACGACTTCCGCCACTTGAATTGTGACGTCGAAGGGACTGTCGGCCATCGTGGGATCTGGTTCGTGGTCACTCAATGAATATCCATCGGCGAAGACCGGTCGGTATGGTCGTTCCCCCATTCGGGGCCGATAGATGGTGGATACCGTCGTAAACAATTACTTTACCGAAAGCTCCCGGACGGAGGCGGTCACGACGGAAATCGTTCGTAACAATACGTTCGAGCCCGCGGACGACGGAGAACTGTTCAGCGGCCACGAGGACGTCGAAGGAGGGGTGATCGGCGACAACGTGCTCCTTGGAGGAACGCTTCGAGCGGTGCGCGAGAGAAATACCCTCGTGGTAGAGGGGAACCACGTGCTCTCACCACAGGGATGAATCCGTTGGAAGGTCCGTTAACGTTTGCCAGCTCGGAGAGAGCGACCGCAACTCTCATTCGCGAGCGGTTTGTCGGCCAAACGTGAGGTTTGCCGGTCGAACGGATATATCTCCGGCCAACGTAGGTCCACTATGGACCGTCCACCACGAATCAGCGCCACCGTCTCACCGGGGGTCCACGATCGGAGGGATACGACGTCGACGATCGGCCGCAGCCCCGAACCGGTGGGACGAGCGATCGAGATTGAGCCGATCCCCCGGTTCGAAGGGTGAGGTATGGGGAGATCACGCTGAATCTTTGGTTCGACGCCGACGCGGAAGAGGCGGTTAATAAATACACGGATATCTTCGACGATTCGTCGACCGGGAGGATCAGCCGATACGACGAAGCGTCGGCGGCTGTCGCAGGGCGACCACTCGGGAGCACCTCGACTGTCGACTTCAAGTTGGCGGGCCACCCGTTTGTCCCGCTGAACGGCGGACCGGGGTTCGATTTTACGCAGGCGATTTCGTTCATCGTCAACTGCCCTACGAAAGCGGGAGTCGCCGAACTCTGGGAGGCGCTGTCTGCGGGCGGCGAGACGTTGATGTCGGTCGAGTCGTATCCCTTCAGCGAACGGTACGGCTGGATCGAGGACAAGTACGGGGTCTCGTGGCAGATTGTTCCGACGATTCTGACGAGGATGCAGAGAGATCTTGTCGAGTCATGGAGACGATGCTCCGGATGAAAAAGATCGAAATCGTGACGCTAGAGGATGCGTATGACGGCCGAACGGGGGGAGCCGATTGAGGGATCTCATAGCCCGGTTCGCGAGTCGTCCCTCCCTCAGATCACGCCAGTACCGACGAGGACTCCGAGCCCGAGCAATAACGCCGACACGAGCAGCGCGCCGAATAGGGGTTTGTTCTCCATCAGCTTCTCGTGGATCGACATCGTCGCGTACTCCTCGCGGAACGCTTCGAGGTTCGACTCGTCGTAGAAATACTTCGTTTTCAGCGCGAATCGATCGGTGACCGCACACCCCGTACAGATCGGTTCGCCCTCGAGGCGTTCGATCTCGACGTGGTTCCGACACGCGATGGCCCCGCAGTTCGTACAGAAGGTGTAGGGTTCGGTACCATCGTCGGTGTCGCAGTGAACACACCGGTGGATGCCGTCTTCGCGGACAACGCGCGAGGAACCGGCCGCGAAATACGCGTACGGATACGAATACTCGCGAAGAATCGTCGTGTGACGGACCATGGGCAGGTAGACCGAGTCGATCGATTGCACGGAGATATCGGATCGGTTCGGTTCACAGGTCCTGGTGTATGTGACGTTGTTGTCGCCCGTGTAAGACACCGTCGACGTGTGGGCGCTCCGAAGTCGTTCGACCGCCCAGTCTTTGTACTCGGTTTTGGTTTGGCCGAACCGCCGTTCGTCGGTGTCGTTGAACGGCTCGCGGGCCTGATCGTCCTCGAGGTCGATCGTTTCCCCGAGGTGTTCCGTGACGAGCGAGGCGACGTCGGCGTCCGCAATCTCGGGTCGTCCCCGCCCGGCGCGTACGACGAACCGGGATCGCTCGTCGATCCGATGGATGACGCCGACGGACGTTTCGAAGACCGCGTCCGTCTCGGCGGTGATCGAAAGGACCGGGCGAAAGGCCACCTCCGTGTGCGGATCGGGGAGTCTCCCCGCGTCGATGTTCCCGACATCGGCGAAGGCGTCTTCGACGGGAGCATCGACGGCCGTCGCGGGGGCAGATGGCCGCAACGTCTCCTCACAGAGGATCTCGATCCGTCCGTTGTAGAGATCGAGACCGATCTCGTCGGCGATGTCCCGAAGGTCCCGGCCGTCCACGAGTTCGATGGGATAGGGGTCGCCGGATTCGCGAAGCCGTTTCGAGTACTCCTTCGCAGGGTTCGTGAACCGGCCGGTCGTGACGACCATCCCGCGCTTCGGGCCGTCGTGGTCGTAGGTCGCGATCGCGGAGTGGAGTTTCTGGACGATCGGCCTTCCAACCGTCGCGGTGTGTTTACACTCGACGACGATCGCTCGCGGAGTTCCGTCGACCACTTCCTCCATGACGACGTCGCGACCTTCGTCGGCGATACGTTCTGCTGGGCGGACGTTCTCGTAGCCGAGATTTCGAAAGACGTCCACCATCAGGTCCTCGAATTCGAATCCGGAGAGCTCATCTAAGACGGCCATATAGCGTGCGATTCGTCCGTCTCACCCCAGCGACTTAACGTGTTTTGCATTGACCTCTTCTGCGTTGATCGTGGTTTCGTCCGAGGTCACTCCTATCGGTTTCGCTCGCTCGCCCGTTTTCGTCCCGCGACACTCGATTCTGGTTCCGGTGAAGGGTTATAAGAGGCCGGGGACGCACCCCTCCCCATGGCATCCACACGCGACCGCTCGTTATCGGCGCTGCGACGCGATCTCCACACCCATGCCGAGGGGGGATGGAAGGAGTTTCGGACGACAGCGCTGGTGGCGGAAGAACTCGAAGAACGCGGATATACGGTACATCTCGGGAGCGACGCGGTCGACCTCGACGTTCGTTTCGGCGTTCCCGACGACGACGAGGTCCATAGAGCGCGGGAACGGGCCCGCGATGAGGGGGCCCCCGACGCGTATCTTGAGCGAATGGGAACTGTGACCGGGCTCGTCGCCGAGAAAACGTTCGAGGACGGGACGGGACCGGTTGTCGGTCTCCGCGTCGACATGGACGCCCTCGAGATCACCGAATCGAGCGATCCGGACCACCGACCCGAGGCGGAGGGGTTCGCGAGCCGACACCTCAATGAGATGCACGCGTGCGGTCACGACGGTCACACGAGCATCGGCGTCGGCGTCGCACGTGTGCTCGACGAGGAGAGCGAGTTCACCGGGACGGTGAAGCTTTTCTTCCAGCCCGCGGAGGAGGGCGGAAGGGGCGGGCTGTCGATGAGCGAGACCGACCACTTCGAGGACGTCGAACACTTCCTCGGAATTCACCTCGGGTTGGGCAACGGAACGGGAAAGATCATCGCAGGGTACGATCGTCCGCTCTCAAACGCGAAGATCGACGTCGAGTTTCACGGCGAATCGGCCCACGCCGGCAAAGCGCCCGACGACGGACGGAACGCGCTGCAGGCGGCGACGACGGCGATCCAGAACCTCTACGCGATCCCGCGTCATCAGGCGGGCGGGACCCGGATCAACGTCGGTCGGGTCGAATCGCCAAACGTACAGAACGCAATCTCCGACTACGCAAGGATGCGGGTGGAAGTTCGCGGCGAAACGGCCGAATTGAACGAGTACATGCTCGAATCCGCCGAACGGATCGTCGAACACGCGGCGGGTATGCACGAGGTGGAGTTCGAGACGGCACTGTACGGCAAGACGACGACCTTCGACGCTGACGAGGGGATCGTCGAAACCGTTTCGGAGGCGGCTCGATCGGTCGATTCCGTCACGGAAGTCGTCGAATGCGAACGGATGACGGTGAGCGAGGACGTCTCCTATCTCATCAAACGAGTGCAAGAATCGGGCGGAGAGGCGACGTTCGTCGGGATCGGGACCGACCATCCCTCCGGACACCACACCCCGAAATTCGACATCGACGAGCACTCCCTCGAGATTGGCGTGGACGTTCTCGTCGAGTCGCTCGAACGGCTCTCCGAGACGCACTAGTGCGATTCGTCCGGTCGCCGGATCGATCCGCGTCGGATCGATCGCATTGCCTGCGCCCCTGGAAGACACTCCACGGTACCGATTCCGATGTCAAACTATAAGCAAATTAGCGAATAAGCGTGTCGTGGGTGATATTCAAATGTCAGCTCGGTACGGTGCGATCGTGATCGGCGTCGGCGGAATGGGAAGCGCGACAGCGTACCATCTCGCATCGAGAGGCGTCGAGACGCTCGGACTCGAACGGTACGACGTCCCCCACGAGATGGGCTCCTCCCACGGCGTCACGCGCATCATCAGGAAGGCCCAATACGAGCACCCGGCGTACGTTCCGCTCGTTCGACGCGCCTACGAGCGCTGGCGGGAGCTGGAAGAGCGGACCGGACGAAAACTGCTCTACGCCACTGGGGGACTCGATATCGGACCGCCGGAGAGCCGGATCGTCGAGGGCTCTCTGCGGTCCTGTGAGACGCACGACATCGAGCACGATGTCCTCACCGGAGCCGAAGTGAACGAGCGGTTTCCCGGATACGATCTTCCCGCGGATCACCGCGCAGTCTACCAGGGAGACGGCGGATTTCTCGTTCCCGAACAGTGTATCATCGCGCACGTCGAGGCGGCCCAGGCCGAGGGCGCGGAAATCCGGGCGCGCGAACCCGTCGCCGACTTCACTGCGCTCTCGGACGGCGGCGTTCGCGTAACCACCTCGAAGGGAACGTACGAAGCGGACGAGTTGGTCGTCACGGCGGGCGCGTGGGCGAGAAAACTCGTTCCGGAACTTGAAGGACACCTCGTACCTGAACGGCAGGTTCTCGGGTGGTTTCAGCCCACCGATCCCGAACTGTTCGACGCGTCCAATTTCCCGGTGTTCGTCCACGACTCCGGCGACGGCCACTACTACGGTTTTCCCCGACACGACGTCCCTGGCTTCAAGTTCGGAAAGTTCAACCACCTGCACGAGACAGTTGATCCGGACTCGATGGACAGAGAGCCCCGCCCCGAGGACGAGGAACTCCTTCGCTCGTACGCGCGGCGCTACTTCCCCGAAGGGGAGGGGCCGACGATGAGACTGACGGCATGCATGTTCACGAACACCCCCGACGAGCACTTCGTCCTCGATACGCATCCGGGGCATCCCCGGCTCACGATCGGTGCGGGCTTTTCCGGACACGGCTTCAAGTTCGCGAGCGCGATCGGCGAAATTCTCGCCGATCTGGCCGTCTCGGGCGAAACGGAGCTCGAGATCGACCTGTTCGGTGCCGACCGGTTCGAGTGAGGCCGTTTCGCGGCGGAGATCGAACGGTCTCGTCGGAGATGTATGACCTTTCGATCCCGTCGAACCCCCGGTATCGATCACTAGTCGTTCTCGAGGGGTTCGGGTCTCGTTCAGGATCTATCGTAATTTCTGATTCTTCCGAACGGCTTCCTTCAATCGGCTTCGGACGGCGAGCGATCCCGTCCGGGGAGGAATTGTCCCGTCTCGCGGAATACCCCTACGAGTAACACCCCGCCCGCGGCGAACGGAAGGACTGCACAAGCGAGATATACGGGCACAAATCCGATCGCGTCGATGAGCGGCAATGTCAAAAGCGGTCCGAGCCCGCCGCCGACGTCCCCGAGGACGTTGTTCGTTCCGACGGCTCGACCCATCCGCTCGCCGGGGGTCATGTCGGCCAAAAGCGCCATCAGCGGCCCGCTGGTGCCGCCCTGGCCTGCGCCGATGAACGCGCAGGCGACGACGAGATCGATGATCGAATCCGCGAACGCGAGCAGGACGAACCCGCCGCCCGCCAAAAGGAGAAAGACCAGGAGCGTCGGCACTCGGGAGGTTCGACGATCACTTATCGTCCCACCGGCGAACATGAACACGCCGGCGGCGACGACCGTGATCGCCATGAAGATCCCCGAACTCCCCTGAGGTCCGAGGCCGAAGACGCCCAGGTTGTGTTCGCGGATGAAGACCACGAGTGTGGCAAAGAGCGCGCCGAGATAGACGAAGAAGACAGCGAAGTTCACGGAACCGACCGTCAGCGCCGGTAGACTCCCGTCCACGTCCCACGGCTTCACGGACCGATGCACGTCGCCTTCGACGTGGGTTTCCGGGATGGAGACGTACGCGATGACCGTCGCGATCGCCGCGAATCCGGCCGCGAGAGTGAACGCGGCGACGTTCCCGAACAGCTCGCTGACGAGTCCGCCCAAAACGACGCCGGTCGGAAAGCCGAACAGGATCCCACCCCTGATGAGGCCCATGTTCGCCCCTCGCGAACCGCCCGTGCTAATGTCGGCCGCGATCGTGAGCGCGGTCGCGAAGACGAACGCGCTGCCGATCCCCCAGAGGATCCGCGCGCCCAGGAACCACGCCGTCGGGAACGGTAGCAAAAACGCGACGGTGTAGGCGGCGGTGCCGACCGTCTGGATGGCCATACCAGCGACGAACGGAGTTCGTGTTCCGACCCGATCGACGAGTGAGCCGGCGGGGGCGTTAGCGATTAGGCGCGTAAAACGATTGGCGCTCAAAATGACGCCGACGAGAAACGGCGAAATTCCCAGCACGGCACCTAGGTTGGGGATGATCGGAAAGATCACGCCGCCGCCGAAGCCAATAAAAAAGGTGCTGACGACGACCGTCCCGACGACGAGGGGGGCGTCGCCGAAGGGGCGAGACGACGATTTCGTCATCCCCCCACTCATCGCTGCCTCGGTCGGCGGAGGAGCGGATTCGTCCGTTTTTGAATCACTGTCTGGCTAGTCAGTTCGGGCAAATATATACGTTTCCGCCTGTCGTTCGGTGGCGACCGGAATCGACGTCACCAGCCGTCTCCGCGCATCCTGTCTCGCATTTGGACCCTCACGTCACTACGTTTTTGTGCGACGGCGGCGATACCCGTCCAGTATGACGGGAATACTCGATCACACGATGATCCGCGTCGGTGACCTCGAAACGTCGGTCGATTGGTACGAAACGCATCTGGACTACGAGGAGAAGGACCGACACGAGGGGGACGGATTCACCATCGCCTACCTGGGGCCGGAAGACATGGACGAGGACGAAGCCATGTTGGAGTTGACGAGCAACGACGGCCAGGAGGCGGTCGAAATCGGCGATTCGTGGGGACACATCGCGGTTCGAATCCGCGATCTTGAGGCGTCATACGAGGAGCTGATGGAAGGGGGTGTCGACGACTACCGCGATCCCGAATCCTGCGGCGGCCGGTACGCATTCGTCAAGGACCCGGACGGCCACGAGATCGAACTCGTCACGCGCGATCACGGCTCGCGGTGGAGCCTCGATCACACGATGATCCGGGTCGAAAACGCCGACGAGGCGATCGGCTACTGGGTGCGGAAGTTCGACTACGTGGACACGAGACGGTGGGAGGCCGACACGTTCGCGAACTTCTTTCTCGATCCCGAAGGCGCGCCCGAGGAGGCGATGAGCCTCGAGTTGACCTACAACTACGACGGCCGAAGCTACACGGACGGTGACGGGTGGGGCCACCTGTGCGTACGCGTCGACGATTTGAAGGACGACTGGGAGCAGTTGGTGCTCCGGGAGGTGCCGGAGCGGCGCGATCCCAAATCGTGCGATGACCTGTACGCGTTCGTCGAGGATTTCGAGGGCCACGAGATCGAACTGTTGGAGCGCGATCCGAACGCCGACTCGTTGTTTCCGTTCTGAATCGCTTCCGACGGCGACTTCCGCCGAGAGAGATCCTCGCGGGCGTCCTGTGCTCGACGGTGCCCGTCCAGTGCGCGATCGGACGAAGAGGAGACGAATGGGCGTCGGTCGAATCCGAGCGCAACGAGACGGTACGTCACAGCGATACGCTCACCTGTCCGTGGGGGTTCGAGGGGCACGCGGACCCCACCACGTCTGCAACGTTTCTGAATCGGGAGACGGCCAGCGAGGGAGGGGCGATGGCACGCCCTGTGGGCCTCAAGTGGGACGCCCATCGATGGGCAGAGTCACCACACTCTCGTCCCAACGGGGTTCGCACGCACCAACAATAGACCCTCGTCGGCGGATAGGCCCCAACCGAAGGAATCCAACGTCTTCAGACGTGGGAGGATGTCAACCCAACGAAGGGTACGGCGAGGTGGCTTAGGCTGTGACGTTGTTCCGGTCGTCGGATGATCGGGAGAGGAGATACACGCCGAGGGCAGCGGCCGCCGCCGCGAACCCGGCGAGCACCGCGAAGAGGACGCTCGGCGTCGAGTAAGTCAACATGACGCCGGCGAGTGTTGCACCCAGCGAACCGACGCCGAGCGTTCCCACGTAGACGTACCCGAACGAGAGTCCGCGAACGTTCGCGTCGGTGTACTTCGAGACGACCACCTGGTTGATCGGAGCGGCGGCGAACACGGTGAATCCGAGCAATCCGGCGACGATCAAGAGCGGGATCAATCCCGCTCCTAGGGACGGGATGAACACCAACGCGAGGAGCAACAGAACCGAATAGGTGATCACGACCGCCCGCTCGGCTCCGATCCAGTCGGCGAGTTTACCCCCGGAGTACTGCCCGAGGCCACCGAGCAGTAACAGCCCCGCGTAGACGTACTGGCTCGGCTCGAACGACCGACCGTTGAGTTCGACCGGGGCGAAGAGTGGAACGTCGGCCAACAGATCAGGCAAGAAGGTGAGCGCCCCCCGGTAGTAGAGCCCGTAGAGGATGCCGATCACGAAGGCCAGGATGAACCCGCCGACGAACAGCAGTTTGGTGTTCGAGACGAAGTCTTCGAGCGTCCGAATCTCGCCGCTCCCGTCGCTCGCGTGTTTCGCCCCGCGGGCCTCACTCCCGGCGGTTTCGTCGAACTCCATACGAGTGACGATGAGCAGCGCGATCACGACGGGGACCACGAGCACCCCCGCGACGACGCGCCACTGGAAGAACGCGAGCATGATCGCCGCGAGTAACGGCCCGATCGCGACGCCGACGTTCCCCGCCGCGCCGTGATACGCGAACGCCGTTCCCTGCTCTTTCGCCCCGCGGCTGATGAGAGAGAGCGCGACGGGGTGATAAATGCTCGCCGCGGCGCCCCAGAGCAACAACGCGACCGTCAGCACGGGGAGATTCGGCGCGACGCTGATCACCGAGAAGGCGACCCCCATCCCGATCAAACACAGGAGGATGAGCCGCTTGGAACTGAAACGATCGGCGAGGATCCCGCTCGGACGCGCGCCGACGCCGGTGAACGCGTAGCTCAGCCCGA
>CAZLHT010000004.1:0-16189 GCA_964559185.1 uncultured Natronomonas sp. | reverse complement strand
TCCATGATCGTTTTCACGTCCGCGAAGTCGACGTTGACGAGCCCCGGCTTCGTGATCAGTTCCGTCATCCCTTTGACCGACCGCATGAGGACCCGATCGCAGATCTTGAATGCATCCTGAAGCGGCATGTTCGGGGCGTAATCGAGGAGCCGGTCGTTCGGAATCACGATGACGGTGTCGGCGACAGCTCGGAGACGCTCGAGCCCGGCGTCGGCGTTCGCCCGACGGCGTTCGCCCTCCGCTGTAAACGGAATCGTCACGATCGCGATCGTGAGCGCGCCCTGATCTTGGGCTGCCTGGGCGACGACGGGGGCCGAACCGGTTCCGGTCCCGCCGCCGAGACCGGCAGTGATAAATACCATGTCCGAGTCGTCGATCGAATTGTTGATATCTTCGAGGTTCTCTTGAGCCGCTTCCTCGCCGATCTTCGGCACGGAACCGGCACCCCGACCGCCGGTTCGTTGCCGACCGATGAGGATCTTCTCGTCCGCTTGGACTTCCGTTGCGAGGTGTTGTGCGTCGGTGTTCGCCGCGACCAGTTTCGCCCCGTGAATCCCGGCGTCGGCCATTCGAGTGACGGTGTTTCCTCCGGCCCCGCCGCAACCGACGACCGTGATTTTCGTCTGGAGGTCCTTGACGACGTTCGCCAGTTCTTCGTCGGTCATCGCCCCAGAGCCCTTCACGTCGGCCTCGGAAGCGTCGGCGGTTTCGCCGGGCGCCGACTCCTCGGCCGATGATTCCCTGTCTGCTTCGGCCTCGTCGATCGCGTCCTCGATAATCGAGTCCATTAGTGGCCGTTGTCGCGTACGCTGATAAAGTATCTTTCCCAAAATGTCCGACGCACGTCGGACTCGTCGCCACGACTCGCGAATCGACCGATGAAATAAACTATATTTTGCGATATCAAATTCGTTCAGGTCGGGAACCGTCGCTCGCGCGCGCTCCGTACCTCCATCGGTTCGATCCGTTCGCCATCGACTTCGACGGTTTCACCGGAAGCGAGCCGTCCGAAATCGGGGCCGTCTTCGACACCTGCCGCCCTCGCGAGGTTCGGATCGAACGTCTCCCGCCGGGCGATCACCTCCCCGTCCCGTATTTCGACCGCGTCGTACTTCGACCTCAGTAGGGAGGCGAATCGTGTAACGATCGACCGGTACCGTTCGACATCTGGGAGTGCGATACGTGACGTGAGACGCGACCCGTTTTCCGCCGTCTCGTACGCGAGTGCAACCTTCGAGATGGTCTCGAGGACTGTCTCTCGGTCGATCCCGTTGACCTCTTCGAGCAGCGCTTTCGGCAGCGTCTTCGTCACGAACTCGCCGTCGTATCCCGTTGCGACGGAACCGAATCGGAGTCCGTCGTCGATCGAGCAGAGCTTCCGTTCGACTCGTTCGACCAACTTGAGCGGAACGTCCGTCGTCTCTCGCAGAAATGTCTCCGAGACGATATCGTATCCGATCTCGGCGATAACGGATTCGATCTCCGGGTGTGCACCGTCGAGCAGGGCGAACTCGGTTCCGCTCGTCCGAAACGCCTCCGCGATGACCGCGGGTGGATCCCGTAGATCACCTGTAGCGTTCACCCCCCACTCGGCTGCGACGTGGCCGACCCCCCAGTCCGTCTCGGTCAGCACGCGGTCGTAGCGGGGGGCGTAGTGACCGCCGCCGAAGCCGACCACGCTCCGCTCGGTGTGGGGGTTCACCCCTCGAAGGTCCAGGACGGCCCGCGCGACGGCTTCGGCCCCTGCGTCATCGCGCCACCGCGTTTCGTCGCTTCCCAACTCCACGAACAGCGACGGGCAGCCGACCGACGACGGACCGTGATGTGTACACTCGATGCCCGTGTCGTAGTCCGGCGGGGCGTACGTTTCGAGCGCGTCTCGAACCACAGAGAGCGCGTTCGGTGCCGCGCGCGCGAGCGATCCCTTTTCCCCACCGTATTCCGCCGCGCCGAAGTTCCCGGTCGCGTGGGCGGTGAGTAACGGACCGGTCTCCCCGGCGTGTCTGGAGACGAAGACGAGCATCTCCGGATCGTCGAAAACGGCCGCCGCGCCGTCGAGATACAGGTGTAGGTCGTCGAAGGTCCGGAGTTCGATTTCATCCGTTCGATAGTACGTTCCGCCGCCGTTTTGATCCGACCGACGTTCGTCCTCCCTCCGGTCCCAGTCCGCCACCTCGAGCAGATGTTTTCCGATCCGGTCTGACGCTTCGTCCGCGCGAGAGACGACGACTGCGAGCATGAGTCGTCTCTGAGGGCGGCGAACAAAGGCGATGTGGATTGCCACCGTTCTATTTCATATCTCGTTATACGGTTTATAACTGCGCTCGTCTCGCGTTCGGGAACGCTTTTATCCGTGCGGGGAATCGCCCGAGTATGGAGGTTTTCGGCCTCATCGGCAATCCGGTCGGGCACTCGGTGTCACCGCCGATGCACGAAGCGGCGTACGGCGCGTGTGGGATGGACGCTTGCTACGTGACGTTCGAACCCACGGAGGGCGCCGTCGTTCGGGCGATAGGGGGTGCCGAAGCTCTCGGAATCGCCGGACTGAACGTGACGATTCCGTTTAAAGAGCGAGTCGCGGCCATCGTTGAGACGGATTCGCTCGCAGAGCGAATCGGTGCGGTGAACACCGTCGATTTCGACGGGACGCCGACGGGGTACAACACCGACGCGTCGGGGCTCGTCCGCGCCTTCGAACATCACGCCATCGACCTTTCGGGATCCGCGGTCGTCGTCGGGGCGGGCGGTGCCGGTCGGGCCGTCGCCTTCGCGCTCGCGGACGAGGGGTTCTCCGTTCACATCGCGAATCGAACGGTCGAACGGGCACATTCGCTCGCGAGGGACGTGCCGAACGCGAGCTCTGGCGGCCTCGCGAGCCTCGAGGAGCGACTCGTGGATGCGGACGTGCTCGTCAACGCCACGAGCGTCGGCATGGAGTCCGACGAGACCCCGGTGCCGAAAACGGCGCTCCACGGCGATTTGTCCGTCCTCGATGCCGTTTACGCGCCGATCGACACCCGGCTACTTCGGGAGGCCCGTTCGGTGGGTGCGACGACGGTCGACGGGGCGTGGATGCTCCTGTTCCAGGGCGTCGAGGCGTTCGAGTTGTGGACCGGACACGACGCGCCCGTCGACGCGATGAACGAGGCTCTTCGAGCGGCGTTGTGACTGTCTTCGGCGGTCGTTTTTAAGTATGGGCCCGCGTAGTGTGACGTATGAGCGTTTTCGACCTGATTCGAACGCTGTTCGGACTGGGCGGTTCGGATGCATCCGAGGAGACCGAAGTTTCCGTCGAGTACGACTCCAACGACGGATCGACGACGACTGGGGACGCCGAATCGGCCAATGCTGAAGGAGGAATGGAGACCGAAACGAAAGATAGCGCGGCCGCCGCGGGAACGGACGCGGCCGCATCGACCGGTTCGATGACTGAGCCGCCGAGTTCCGAGCCGGAGGCTGCGGCCGAACCGGCCGAAGCCGGTGCGGGCATGTCCGAGGATGATGAGCCGGCCGCGGCCGAACCCGCCGAGGACGTGGCCCCCGCGTCCGAGAAGCTGGATTCGGAGGCCGAACCGGACGAAACCGAATCGACGTCGGCCGCGGTCGACACGATCAGCGGCATCGGCCCGACGTACGCGGATCGCCTATCGGCCGCGGACGTCGAAACCGTGGATCAACTGGTCGAGGCCGACGCGGGGGAACTTGCAGAGCGGACCGAGCTCTCCGAAAAGCGGATTCGCCGGTGGCAAGAGGACGCATCGGAGGGCTGAACCGCGAAACGATTATTCTTCGTCGCCCCTTCGATCCCGTATGCGAGTTCACACCGACCTGGAGGTGTTTCGTTCGACGGCGCAGAACGCCTCCGCTCGCGCGAGGATCCCGGTCGAGTTGCGGATGCGGGTCGCCGACCCCTTCGAATCCTACCGCCGCGCTCGTCGCGGGGACGGCGGCGATCTCTTCGTCGAGACGACCGGCGGTCGGTCCGGGTGGGGATACTTCGCGACGGACCCGATAGCGCGGATCGCGGTTTCGTCCGATGCGGTCCCACGAAACGGTGGCTCGCCGTCGCTCGAGACGATAGACGCGGTGGTAGCGGGGGAGACGCTCGAACGCGGCGAGTGCGAAACGCCGTATCCCTGCGGCGCGTTCGGGTGGCTCTCTTACGACGTCGCCCGCGAACTGGAGTCGATTCCAGACGAAACCGTCGACGATCGGGGACTTCCTCGAGTTCAGTTGGCGAAGTACGACCGCGTCGCCGCCTGGAAAGAACCGCACGCAAACGAGACGATCCTCCGCGTCACCGCCTGTCCACGACTCTCCGATCACGAGTCGATCGACGCGGCCTACGAACGCGGACTCTCGCGGGCGAGGGAACTGATCGCCCGGATCGCCGCCGGCGATCGTTCGGTCGGTCGCGGCCCGGCCGCCGGCGAACGGGCGGCGTTCGAACCCGACTGTCCGCGGTCGGCCTTCGCGTCGCGCGTTCGACGGGTTAAATCGGCGATCCGGAACGGCGAGACGTTTCAGGCGAACGTCTCTCAGCGGCTGTCGGCTCCGGCGACCGTCCATCCCGTCGAAACGTACGCGGCGCTCCGTCGGGTCAACCCGGCACCCTATTCGGCGCTCGTCGAGTTTCCGGGAATCGACCTCGTGAGTGCGAGCCCCGAACTCTTGTTGGACGTCGAGGGGGATCGCCTCCTGACCGAACCGATCGCGGGGACCCGCCCCCGCGGCGAAACACCCGAGGAAGACGCGACACTCGAGGCGGCGCTTCGATCCGACGAGAAGGAGCGGGCCGAACACGCGATGTTGGTCGATCTCGAGCGAAACGACCTCGGAAAGGTGAGCGAGTACGGCGGCGTCAACGTGCGCGAATACCGCCGTGTCGACCGGTACTCCGAGGTGATGCACCTCGTCAGCCTCGTCGAGGGTCGCCGTCGAGAGGACTGCTCGATCGCCGACGCCGTCGGCGCCGTCTTTCCGGGCGGGACGATCACCGGTGCGCCCAAACCCCGCACGATGGCGATCATCGACGACGTCGAGCGAACGAGACGCGGCCCTTACACCGGCGGAATCGGCTTGTTCGGATTCGACGATCGGGCGACGCTCAACATCCTTATCCGGACGCTCGTTCGCCACGGCGAACGGTACTATCTGCGTGTCGGCGCGGGGATCGTCCACGATTCAGCCCCCGATTCAGAGTACGAGGAGACGCTGGACAAGGGTCGTGCACTCCTCAACGCTGTGGACGCAGCGCTCGCCGAGTCGACGTTCTCGATGGAGGCTCCTCGGTGACAGCGGCAGTGACCCGGTCGACTGTGCTCGTCGTCGACAACTACGATTCGTTCGTCTACAACCTCGTCCAGTACGTCGGCACCCACGCCGACGTCGTCGTCCGCCGAAACGACGAGATCGACGTCGAGGGGATCCGTTCGCTCGATCCGGACGGGATCGTCGTCTCTCCAGGGCCGGGAACGCCGGCGGAAGCCGGCGTCTCCGTTCCGATCTTCGAGTCGCTCTCGTATCCGACGCTGGGCGTCTGTCTCGGCCACCAGGCGCTGTGTGCCGCCCACGGCGTCCCGGTCGGCCACGCACCGGAGGTCGTCCACGGCAAACCCTCGACGATCACCCACGACGGCTCCGGCGTCTTTGATGGGCTTCCGGATCGCTTCGAGGTCGGTCGGTACCACTCGCTCGCCGTCGAGGCTAAACTGCCCGAAACACTCGTCGAAACCGCCCGCACCGAAGCGGGCGGCGGCGTCGTCATGGGCGTTCGACATCGCGAGAAACCTCACGAAGGCGTGCAATTTCACCCCGAGAGCATCCTCACTGACGTCGGCGAACGGATGGTCGAGACGTTCTGTCGGGGGTGCGCCTCCCTCTGATGTTGTATCACCTCGACGGCGAATTGGTCGATCGAAGCGAGGCGACGGTCAGCGTCGACGACCGCGGGTTCAGATACGGCGACGCGGCGTTCGAGACCTGCCGCGCCTACGGCGGACGGGTCTTTTTGTGGGACAAACACCTCCAGCGGCTGGAACGGACCTGCGAGACGCTGGGGATGGCCGACGCCGTGCCGGCCGATCTCCGAACGCGAATTGACGAGACGCTCGCCGCGAACGACCTTCAGGAGGCGTACGTCCGCGTTTCGGTCACTCGGGGGGTTCAACCTGGAAAGCTGACGCCGAGCGAGTCGGTCGACCCGACGGTCGTCGTCTACGTCGAGCCGCTCGCCCCGGGGGGCACCGACGGCGAGTCGGTCTGGAGCGAACATGCGACCGTCGAAACCGTCGAAACCCGGCGGATCCCCGATTCGGCGTTGTCGGTCGACGCGAAGACCCACAACTACCTGAACGGCATCCTGGCCCGGATCGAACTCCGCGATCGCACGCCGAACGCCGACGAGTCACTCATGTGCGATCTCGACGGCTACGTCGCCGAGGGCGCGACGAGCAACCTCTTTTTCGTCGACGAAGGGACGCTGAAAACGCCGGAAATCGGGACGATCCTTCCGGGGATCACCCGCGAGACCGTCATCGAGTTGGCGGCGCGACGCGACGTTCCGGTCGAGACCGGCCGATACATCGCCGAGGACGTCCGTGGTGCGACGGAGGCCTTTTTGACGAACACGACGTGGGAGATCCGACCGATCGTCCGCTTCGAGGGGACCGCCATCGGCGGCGGCGAGCTAACCGATCGACTCCGGGCGGCCTACGACGAACTGGTCGATCGGCGCTGTTACGTGTAGTGAGCGGGCGGTTCGATGTATTGCAGCGAGCGAAGGATATCTTCGCTCAAAACTTGTAGTTCGACTTCGACTCCAGATCGATGTCGTCGGTTTCGGTCGGTCCCGCCCGAACGAACTCGTACCCCTCGTCGATCAGGTACACCGTTCCGTCCTCGACGGCGACCTGCACGTCGTTCAGGTACGCCCCCTCGCAGGGGCCGAAGTTACAGAATCCGGTGTCGGACTCGAAGTACGCGCCGTGGTTCTCACAGATGAGTTCGTCCCCCCGCATCTCCGCGCCGGTTCCCTTGTCGATCCTGATGTGGGTGTAGTGCTGACAGTAGTTCAACCACGCGTAGAGTTCGCCGTCGGCCCGGACCAGAATCGCTTCGTGCTCGTCGCCCGAATCAGTCCCCCGAACCGTGAACAGGTACGTCGTTTCCTCCGGTACGTCGTCGACGGATGCGACCGCACGTCGGGTAGTCATCGTCGCTCGATACCGACCGATCTGACAAACCGTTTACGGGATACGTCGACCTCCATTTTATATACTCCGGCCGCTGTAGCCCCCGACATGAGCGACCTTCGCGTCCTCGTCGACGGTACCGAACTCCCGGCCGAATGGGCCGACGAGAGCCCCGAAACGCGCGAGGCGATCGATCGCGTGCTGCCGATCGAGGGCGACGCGGCCCGCTGGGGCGAGGAACTGTACTTCCGGAGCGACGTCGATCTCCCGGCCGAATCACCGCGAGCGGAGGTCGAACCGGGCGCGTTGGCCTACTGGCCGCAGGGGAACGCGATCTGTCTGTTCTGGGGACCGACGCCGGCGAGCACCGACGAAGCGCCGCGGGCCGCCTCGCCCGTGAACGTCTTCGCTCACGCCGACGTCTCTGCGTTTCGCCCCGATTCGGGTGGGGCGACTCTCCGGCTTGAGCCCGACGAGCGATAGCCCCCACGCTACCCGTCGTTCGGGCGATCCCAAATCGCCGCGAGAAGGTTCCGCTGTGCGGCCCGAACGTGCCTAGAGAAGGTCGGCTGGGCAATCCCGAGCGATTCAGCGATTTCCTTCCCGGTTCGTTTTCGGTCCTCGTCGAAGTAGCCGGCGTGATACGCCGTCTGTAACACGTCTCGCTGTCGATCCGTCAGCGTATCCGCGAGGAGCGTCGCCCATGGCATTCGTTCGGGCGGGGTCGAGTCTCGCTCCGCCCTTAGTTCCGCGCCGCCGAAGAGCTCTCGAACCTGTCCGACGAACTGTCGATGATCGCGCTCGTGGGGGACGGAGACGACGAGTTCGCAACCCCGCGAGGAGACGCGCATCGACTGCAGGCTCGCACCAAGTGCGGTGGTCCTTGAGACGAGACTCCCATCGGCCGTGACGATCCCGTATATCGGCGTCTCGTCGTCCGAGAGCGGCTCGATGGATTCGATGCTTCGAACGTCTTCGGTGGCTTCGAGGGCGGTCCCCGAATCGACACCCGGAATCAAACAGTACAGCAACGGCTCGTCTTCCCTCCGCTGGCTCACGCTTCGAACTTCGACGGTCGTCGAGAGTCGATCCGCGAGCGATCGGAGCGGGTCCCCCTCGTCGATCGATACGTCGAGAACGAGATCTCGACTCCCGTCGCCGTACAGCGCGTTCCGACGCTCGACCGCCGTGATCGCGTATCCCACGAGCGTCCCGAGTTCTCTCAGTATCTCCCGGATGCGAGAATCGAACGTGTCCGGATCGTTCCCGTACACCGTCAATACGCTGTAGACGAGTTCTCGATGTCGGATGGGAACCGTGAACACCGATCTGTATCCGCATTCGAGCGCCACAGTCCGCCAGGCTTCCTCCGGATCCGAATCAAGATCCAGAACGGTGTGTTCGTCGTCGGCGTCGCGATCGAACGCCACCCGAGTGGCCAACGCGGGCGCGTCCGCGTCGGGCGAGAGCTGGACCGACTCGAGATACGACCGGGGAACGCCGGATTGGGCGACCGGCACGATTGCGTCCGAGGAAAAGTCCACGGCTCCGATCCACGTCCCCGCGAAGCCGTCGAGTTCGGCGAGTGCCCCGCAGACGTGTTCGTCGATCTCCGCTCGCGAGTTCGCGTCGATCAACGCCTCGTGGAGCGACCTGATCGTCGAGTTGAGTACGTTTACGTATTCGATCTGCGCTTTGCGCTCGGTAATATCGACGACGTATCCCAGGTAGCCGATTATCCCGTCGTCGTCGCGGACGATACGGGTGTAATCGAGCACCCAGCGGATCTCGTCGTCTTTCGTCACCATCCGGTAGGGTTCGTGATTGAACCGCAATGTCGTTTCGTCGCTGTACGATTCGACCTCACGCGCCACCCGCTCGATATCGGCGTCGTGAACTATTTCGGCGTACGGCGGATCGGCTTCGTGCAGTTCCTCCGGCGAATATCCGAACAGACGCTCGACGTTTGGAGAGACGTATTCGACGGGCCATCCGGGTTCGTTTCGCCATTGGAAGACGACGACCGGGCCCTCGGCGAAGAGATCCCGCTCTTCGATCGCCGTCGCGTCCTCGATCGCCCGATCTGTCATATGATCGTTCCCCGTTCATTCGTGCACGCCCGCGGAAGAAATAAATCCAGCCCCGCTCGACGGCGAACTATTATAATAGCGTTCGAACTTTTGGCATCTCGTCCGGTAAACTACCACGCGAACGGTCGGACGACCGCTCGTTGACCCTCCGCAGCATCTCCGTGGGGATGCACCCGACGTTCGTTCGCCTTTGATCGACGAGGCTATCCCATTTCGATCCCGTCGACGTCGCTTTCGGGGCCTCCAACGACGACTGCCCCTTCCGCGTCGGATCCGATCGATAGCCCTGCGCCGGCGACGATCGGCGCGACGAGTCCCGCGACGACCACCGTCGGGTCCGCGAGCGAACCGCGGACCGCGACGACGCTGTCTTCGACGAGTCCGTGGCGATCGACAAGCTCGAACGCCGCCCCCAGTATCTCGTCGTGGCTGTAGGTCCGCTCGGCCGTTCGGAGCAGCGGATCGTCCGATTCGACGCGATCCGGCGGCTCCGTTGGATTCTCACTCCAGACGTCGCGTTCGAAGTACGACACCGAGGGATCCGTCGGCCGATCGCCGTAGACGATCCGTTTCGTTCCGGGGCCGAACGTGTAGTCGTTGAGGTCGGCCGCCGGCACGACCAGCGCGCGGGTTTCGGCGTCGATCCCCGGCGGCGAATCGAAGCGGACGACGCCGCCGAGCGCGGCCGCCCCGTAGAACGTCAACACCGGTTCGGGGAGCGGCTCGTCCGCGACGGCCACGCCGCTTCCCCTTCTGACGCCGAGGTAGCTGAGAAAGTTCCCGCATTTCCAGGCGCTCGTACAGAACCGACGGTAGTCATACCGTCTTTCGGCCGTCGGCGAGACGAGCGCGGTCGAACCGGATCGTCGCTCTCTCGCGATCGCGTCGCCGAGTACGTCCATACCTCCCGTATCCACTCGGTCGGTTTATACATCGTCTTCGAAATCGCTCTCGAAGGCCCCCTCGAATCGTTCCGTTCCCGTCGTATCCGTCACGTACTTCCGGAGACCACTCCTACCTCGCTCATGGAGTATCTCGAGCGCCGTCGGGCGCTTGTCGAATCGCGGCTGGAGGCCGTCATCGATGCCACTTGGCCGGACGCCATGACGGAGCGGTTAGCGCACGTCTCGCTTTCGGGCGGAAAGCGCGTTCGACCGATGGTGACGCTTCTCGCCTTCGAGGCGGCCGGGGGCGAGTTGGTCGGTTCGGAGGGGCGGGGAACGACGGTCTCGGCCAACGCGGTCGATTTCGCCGTCGGCATCGAACTCGTCCACAACGCGTCGTTGGTCGTCGACGACGTCATCGACGAATCCGGGCTCCGTCGTGGCGTCGAGAGCGTCTGGGCGGCGTTTGGACACGGACCCGCGATCGCGACCAGCGACGGCCTGCTCGGCGAGGCGTTTTCGCTTTTCGACGACGACGATCGGGCGATGCGAGCCGTCGCCGAGGCGATGGTCGAACTCGGCGAGGGCGAGGCGACAGAACTCGTCGCCCAGCCGACGTCCGAGGCGGAATACGTCGAACTCGCCCGCCGGAAGACGGGCGCGCTGTTCCGGGCCGCCGCGGAACTCGGGGCGATCGCGGCCGCCGCCGACACCTACACGATCGAATCGTTCGGTTCGTACGCCGAACGCGTGGGAATCGCGTTTCAGATCCGCGACGACGTGCTCGACGCGACGGCCGACGCCGAGTCGCTCGGGAAGCCGACCGGCCAGGACGAGGCGATGGAGCGCCCCTCGCTCGTCCAGATCTCGGAGATGACGCCTGACGAGGTGAACGCGCGGGCACGGGCGGAATCCGACGCCGCGCTCTCGTCGCTGTCGGCGGCCGATCCCGGCGATAGCGTCGCCGTCGAGTACCTCCGCGACCTCGCCGAGTTCGTCGTCGTCCGCGAGCGGTAGGCCCGACGATCGATCTCGACGCCCGGCCGGCGAACGAAAACCGGTTTACCCCAGGGGAACCGAACCCCGTGCATGATAGTTCCGGGATCCGCCTCACAGGAGGTCGCGACGAAACTCGCGAGCGAACTCGACGAACCGCTCGCGGCGGTCGAGTACGATCGGTTCGCGGACGGCGAAACGCTCGTTCGGATCCCCGAGACGGACGACCGGGCGATCGTCGTGGCGTCGACGGTCTCCGATGCGGCCCACGTCGAGTTATTGCAACTGCAAGACGCCGCCGGAGAGTTC
Source organism: uncultured Natronomonas sp. (assembly GCA_964559185.1). Lineage (GTDB taxonomy): Archaea > Halobacteriota > Halobacteria > Halobacteriales > Haloarculaceae > Natronomonas. Next base: position 4,717 of record CAZLHT010000004.1, on the reverse strand, counting down.
GCCGAGGAGGTTGTCACCGTGCTTCCGTACATGGGTTACGCCAGACAGGACGAGGCCTTCGAGGCGGGCCAGCCGATCTCCGCGCGGGCGATGGCGCGGGCCATCTCGACGGGCACCGATCGCGTCGTAACCGTCAACCCCCACGAAGACGCGGTGTGCGACTTCTTCGACGTCCCCTGCATCACCGTCGAGGCTGCGGGCCGTCTCGCTGAACCGCTACCCGAACTCGTCGATCCACTCTTTCTCTCGCCGGATTCGGGCGCGACCGAACTCGCGGAAACGGTCCGGAACGCCTACGGCGGCGGCGTGACGGATTACTTCGAGAAGGTCAGACACTCCGATACCGACGTCGAGATTCGTCCGAGCGACGCAGATACGTCCGATCGCGACGTCGTCTTGGTCGACGACATCGTGGCCACCGGGTCGACGATGAGCACTGCGATCGACCAGCTTTCGGGTCCTTCGCGGGTGTTCGTCGCCTGCGTCCATCCGATGTTGGCCGCCAACGCCCGGAGCAAACTCGCGACCGCCGGCGTCGACGCGGTCTACGGCACGGACACCGTAGAGCGGGCGGTATCGGCGGTCAGCGCCGCCCCCGCGATCGCCGACGAACTGTGATCTCGCCTTTGTTCTCGAGAATCCCGAACTTCGTTTCGAATCGTCTTCGTCCTTTCGATATCACCGTCGTCCTTTCGCCGCCAACAGCGTACACGCGACCGCGAGGACCGCGACCGCGGGCCCGAAGCCGGGTTGGTCCTCGACGACGATCGGATCGGGTTCCGCTTCCGCGGCATCATCGGTCGATTCCGCTGACCCTCGCACGGCGACCGTGATCGATCGATCCCCGGCCGAGACCGTCCGTTCGCCGGACTCGTCGAAAGAGACGCTCGTCTCGACGGTCGTCGAACCGTTCGCGATTCGAACCGGTTCGCCACCGATTAGCTCGCCGTCGACGGCGAAGACCACCTCGCCCTCGGCGGGTCGATCCTCGGCCGGGACGACGGTCACCCGGAGCGTCACCGTCTCGTTGACCTCCGCCTCGCTCGGCTCGGCGTCGAGATCGACGACCGAGACGGCCGCCGGCTCCTGGACGGTCACGGTCTGCGTCGAGGAGCCGACCGAGAGTTCGTACTCTCCGGGGGCGTCGAACCGATGGGCGAGCACGACAGTCTTCGTCTCACCCGGTTCGAGCCGACCGGATTCGGCGACAATCGTCTCGCCGTCGATCCGAAGTTCCGCGAGGAATTCGCCCGCGTCGCTTCCGAGGTTTTCGACCATCACGTTCGTCTCGAGCGTCTCGCCGGTCACGATTCCCGATCCGGTTTCGTTCAGCGTTCCGTCACGGTACGGTCCCGAGACGGCGACCCCTTCGATCGAGTACCGAACGTCGGGACCGCCGAATGCCGCGACGTGTTCGCTTCGTGTCGAGGTCGGTGGGACCGCGGTCGTCTCGGTGTACCGCTCGGCGTCCGCCCGGATCTCGCTCCCGCCGGCGGATTCGACGGCGTCGAGGAACCGACGCTGCGTGAGTTCGCCCTCGCCGGCGTTGAGATCGGCGACGAGGGCGTCGAGCGTGGTGTTGGCCTCCGCGCGTAACCGCCGATCTAGGTGGGCGAACACCGCCATCCCTCGATCGTAGTCGGCGTCGGTTCCCTCCCACGTCCCCGGATCGGCGAGCACGACGTCGTCGTACTCGTCGTCTTCTCCCTCCTCGAGTCGGTCGGCGAACGCCCCGTAGTCGATCTCGCCGGCCTCGTACGGCAAAAGGGCGGCGTAGTAGTCGGCCATCCCCTCGAACGTCCAGCGCGTTTCGTCGGTCGATCCGTGGCGCTGGCGAGTGTGAACGTACTCGTGGATCCACGTATCGCGATCCGTGCCGAGTCGCTCGGCGTCTCTGACCCACATGTCGCCGCCGTTCCCGCGCTGGAGGCCGGCGGACGCCCAGGTGTGCTCGGCCGTTGGGGCCGCGATGACGAACACGTCCGGCGGGTGGCCGCCGATCGAGAGCCGTTCGGCGGACCCTTCGAGCGTCGCGACGATGTCCTCGGGATTCTCACGAAGTTCGGCCGCGTCGGGGACGACGAGCCGAAACCCCTGATCGGCGGCCGAGCCGGTGTGCTCGGTGAAGGGACCGAGATAGGCCATGTGCGAACTCGCGATCCCCTCGCCGTCGACGGCGTTCTCGCGGACGAGTTCGGAGTCCGTGTCGCTCGTCCGCCACGAGACGCCGATGCTCGGCGTCCGAACGAGCGCCCACTCGTCGGCGACGACGAAGAAGTATTCCTCGCGATCCTCGCGGGTCCTGAAGACGCTCCCTTCGTACTCGTATTCGAGGCTCGGCGTCGCGGTCGTCTCCGTCCACTCGTAGGTCCGCTCGTCGACGCGTCTGAAGCCGTTCGTCTCGTACACCTCTGTCCCCTCGGGGATCACGATCTCGAGTTCGGTCGTCGAATCGGGAATCGAGAGACGCGTTTCCACGTCGATCCGGTCGTCCACTTCCGATTGCGAGAGCACGTTTTCGATCTCGATGTCGTCCGTCGCCCCCGCCGCCGGCGCGGTGGAAACGACCAGGACGCCCGCGAGACAGCCGACGAAAAACGCGAAACGAAGCGCCGACCGGGTCTTCATCACTCCCTGTCGAGGGGTTCTACCGAAATATACATGTCGACCGATTCGACGTCCCACACGCGCTCGTGACCATCCTCGACCGCGCCGAACTCGGCCGCTCTGACCTCTTCGGCGACGAGATCCCGACGCTGGTCGACGAGCGCCGCCACCCGCTCGTCGCGAACGTCGAGTTCGACGCGGATTTCGGCTTCGATATCGAGGTCGAGTTCCTTTCGCATCTCCTGGATCCGACGGACGACCTCCCGCGCGTACCCCTCGCTCTCGATCTCCTCGGTGAGCGTCGTGTCGACGTAGACGACGCCGCGGTCGTCACCATCGACGCCGAAGGCCGTCCCCTCGACGTCCGCCGGCGTTTCGGTAGTGAACGAGACCATCTCCGCCGTCAGTTCGACCTCGCGGCCGAGTTCGGCTGCGACAGCCTTGCGGAGGGCGGAGAGCTCCGGCTCGTCGACGGAGACGGCGTTGATCGCGTTCATGATCTCGCCGGCCTCGTCGCCGAAGGTCGGCCCGAGCACCGACATGTCCGCGCGGGCGCTGTAGGAGAGCTCGCCCCACTCGGTCTCGGGATCGATCAGCTCGATTTCGCGGGCGTTGAGCCGATCTCGGAGGAGGTCGCGGTGTCGGTCGACGGCCTCGGCGGCCCGTCGGTCGTCGGCCGCGACGACGACGCGCGCGACGGGCCACCGGAGCTTCCGTTCTGCCTGCTGTCGGGCGTTCGAGCCGGCTTCCTCGACCGACTCGACGATCTCGACGTCGGTCTCCAGCGTCGGATCGTGTAGCCCCTCGTCGACCGCCGGCCACTCGTTCATGTGGACCGTCCGGTGGCCCGATTCGCCGGTCAGCGTCCCGTAGATCTCCTCGGAGACGAACGGCGCGTAGGGCGCGAGCAGCTTCGTCGTCTCACAGAGGACGTGATAGAGCGTCGCGTATGCGGCCGTCTTGCTCTCGGAATCGGCTTCCTCCCACATCCGCTCGCGAACGACCTGGATGTAAAAGCGCGAGACGTCTTCGACGACGAACTCGAGCAATGCGTCGAGGGCTCTGTCTTGTCGGTACGCTTCCCACTGCTCCGTCATCTCGGCGACGACCGTCTGGAGCCGCGAGAGGAGCCACTCGTCGACGGTTTCCAGTTTCGTATCCTGGATCGACACGGCCTCGGGGTCGAAATCGTCGAGTCGCATGTACGGCAGCGGGAACCGGAAGACGTTCCAGAGGATGTTGAGATCGCGCTGGCGGTTCTCCATCTCGTCCCACGAGAAGCGCATGTCGTCGCCCTGGGGGTTCTGGCTCAGCAGGAACAGCCGCATCGGGTCGGCGCCGTGGCGGTCGATGGCCTCCTGCGGCGCGACGATGTTGCCGATGGACTTCGACATCTTCCGGCCGTCCTCGGCGAGCGCCCAGCCGTGCATCAGGACGTTCTTGTAGGGGACCTCGCCGAGGGCGGCGCTGCCCATGCCGAGTTGCGACCAGAACCACCCGCGGGTCTGGTCGTGGGCCTCCATGATGAGGTCGGCGGGCCACAGCTCCTCGAAGGCCGCCTCGTTCTCGGGGTAGTCGAGCGTGCCCCACGAGGCGACCGAGGAGTCCAGCCAGACGTCGAAGACGTCCGGGACGCGGGTGTAGGTCGTCCCGTCCTCCGTGATGGTCAGCTCGTCGACGGTGCCCTTGTGGAGGTCCACCGAGTCGGGGTCGACGTCCTGGTCGACGCGCTCGGCGAGCTCCTCGCGGGTGCCGATCACGATGGCCTCGTCGACGTCGCCGTCCCAGCCGTCGGGAACCCAGATGGGGATCGGGATGCCCCAGTAGCGCTGCCGGGAGACGTTCCAGTCCGGCGAGTCCTCGACGAAGTCCCGGAACCGGTTGTCGCGGGCGGACTGCGGGTACCACTCGCTGTCCTCGATGTTCTCGAGCAGCTCCTCCTTGATGTCGGTGACCGTGATGAACCACTGGTCGGTCACCATCTGGATGATGCCGGTGTCGCAGCGCCAGCAGTGGCCGTAGTCGTGGTGGACGGTGCCCCGCGAGAGCAGCAGGCCCTTCGCCTCGAGGTCGTCCATGATGGCCTCGTCGGCGTCCTTGACGAACTGGC
>CAZLHT010000003.1:0-16917 GCA_964559185.1 uncultured Natronomonas sp. | reverse complement strand
GCTCGGAAGACGACCGAAGGGAGTCTTCCGGTGGTTCAGCGGTCGGGGGCTTGCAGGCCGTCAATATCGACGGGAGGACTCGCAGAGCAACCGTAGACTGGCCGGATGCTAACCACCCACCGGTTCCCACTTCCGAACCAACCCAAAACGACACACCGCTCCCGCCTACACTTAAGTAAAGGCCACGCGAAACGGCCTGTCATGAAACGGACGATTAGCACGCCCGACGCGCCCGCGGCGGTCGGCGCGTACAGCCAGGCGACGACGAACGGCTCGCTGGTGTTCACCGCCGGCCAGATTCCCCTGACCCCCGACGGCGAACTGCTCGACGACGAGCCGATCGCCACCCAGACGCGCCAGTGCCTGGAGAACGTCCGGGCCATCCTGGAGGAGGAGGGCCTGACCATGCAGGACGTGCTGAAGGCGACCGTCTTCCTCGAGGACATCGACACCTTCGAGGCGTTCAACGAGGCCTACGCCGAGTACTTCCAGGATAATCCACCGGCCCGCAGCGCCGTCGGAGTCGCGGACCTCCCGAAGGGCGTCGCCGTCGAGATCGAGGTCATCGCCTCCCGGGAGTAGATGGACCCCCGAGTGAAGGCCAGCCTCCTGTGGGGGGCGGTTGGCGCGCTGTCGTTCCTGGTGCTCGTCCAGGGGTACGAACTCCTCGACGGGCTGGGAGTGTCGTTCCTCGCGAAGCTCGCGGTGGCGGTCGGCGTGTTCGGCGGTGCCACCGCGGTGAGCTACGTCGCCGAGGGACGGCTGTAACACCGTCGAACGGGAATCGAAACCCGTACTCCGGGCCGGGCGTTTTAAATAGCTTTAAGACAGGTCCCGGCCATCCCGATTGTCATGTCACGAACGTTGAAAACGTCGGGCTTCGCCGGTCTGGCCGTGATGATGTCCGTGGGTCTCTACCAGGTGTCGCTGCTGTCGAGTGGCGGCGGCGCGCCGGGCTGGATGGTCGGGATGCACGCCCACCTGGGCGTGCTGTCGATCCTGGCCGTCGTCACCGGCTTCGCCGTCGACGCCCTCGCGGTCGCCGGCCGGACGCGGACCGCGGTCACGGGGCTGTACGTCGTCGGCCAGTGGATGCTGCCGGGGTCTATCCTCCTCGGCGAGGGAATGGGCCTGCTGATCGTCATGCCCACGATGTTCCTGTGGGGTGGGTGCTTGATCGTCGCCATGCTCATCATGGCCTGGCAGGCTGCAACCGTCGAGGACGCGGCGAGTCGAGCGCCCGGCGCGGCCGCGCCCGCCGACGACTGAATCGCCCGACGGGACGACCGTTTTTCGCACGCCGGCTCCGAAGAGAAGGCTTTAAACGCGCCAATCGGCTACGATTACGCGGGCCGGGATGGCCGAACGGCAAAGCGCACGCCTGGAAAGCGTGTCCCCTTACGGGGTTCTGGGTTCAAATCCCAGTCCCGGCGTTCTTCTCCGATTTCGACCGCCAGTGGCACGTTTCATCGTGCCGCCATCGCACGAAATCGGTGCGGACGAGATGGACTGGGATTTGAACCCCTGGAAGTCGCACGCCCGGGAGCGCAGCAGAGCGAGTACTCCGGACCGTCTTCCTCCGGTTCAAATCCCGGTCCCGGCGTTTTCGAGCGAGTTATCGCCGCGGGGGCTTCGAACATCAGTGGAAAATTACTTACCGCGATACGGCAACCTACCTCTATGGATGATTTCGTGGACAGCTCCTTGGCGACCTCCCTGTCGAACCGAATGGACGCGATTTCCGAATCGAAGATTCGGGTCATGTTCGACATGGCCGAGGAACTCGACGACGACCTAGTGCGACTCGAAGTCGGAGAGCCGGACTTCCGGACGCCCGAGCATATTATCAGGGCGGCCTACGAGGCGGCGCTCGACGGCGCCACCCACTACACGTCGAACGCCGGACTGCCGGCGTTGCGCCGCGCGATCGCCGAGAAGATGTCCGCCGACAACGACGTCGACGTCGATCCGGAATCCGAGATCGTCGTCACGAACGGGGGAATGGAGGCTCTGTACCTCGCGATGCTCGCGATCGTCGACGATGGAGACGAGGTGATTGTGCCGACCCCGGGCTGGCCGAACTACTCCTCGCAAGCCCGGCTGGCGGGCGCGACGGTGACGGAGGTCCCGCTCGACCCCGACAGCGGGTTCGATCTGGATCCCGCGCTGATCCAGGAAGCGATCTCCGACGACACCGCGGCGGTTATCCTCAACCGACCCAGCAATCCCACTGGACGCGTTTTCGACACTAACGCTGTCGCGGCCGTCACAGAGACGGCGGCCGATCACGACGCGTTCGTCATCGCGGACGAGGTGTACGAGCGGCTGATATACGAGGGGTCACAGCGCGGGATGGCTTCGTACGTCGACGCGCCCGAGCGGGTGCTTACCGTCAACGCGTGCTCGAAGACGTACGCGATGACCGGATGGCGACTCGGCTGGCTCGCGGGCAACGAAGACGTGATCGGGGCCGCAGTCAAACTCCACCAGAGTACGTCCTCGTGTGCGTCCAGTCTCTCACAGCACGCTGCTATCGCCGCGCTCACGGGCGACCAGGAGCCCGCCCGGGAGATGCGCGACGCATTCGAAGAACGGCGGGACTACGTCGTCGACCGCGTCGAAGAACTCCAGGCGGTGTCCTGTCCGCGTCCCGAAGGGGCGTTCTACGCCTTCCTCGACATCTCCGCACTGGAGGGAGATAGCTTCGAGGTGGCCAAACGGCTCATGCGCGACTACGGCGTCGTCACCGCGCCGGGAAGTGGGTTCGGCGAGGCCGGCGAGGGGTTTCTCAGAATCAGCTTTGCGAACAGTTTGGAGGAACTCGAGCGGGGTTTCGACCGCATCGAGAGGATGGTCGACACCGAACTGGACGGGTAACGAGACGGATCGACGCCCCGTCCGTGGCACGTCGCGGTTAATCGACGTCGATCCGGCTCCCGTACCCCGGCGATTCCAGAATCGATCCCTCACCGTACACCCGTGTTCCTCGCACGAACGTGTCGGTCACTGCCCCGACGAACCGCTCCCCGTCGAATGGAGTCGCAGTGTTCTTGGAATGGAGCGTCGACCGGTCGAGGACCCATTCCCGGTCCGGATCGACGACCGTGAAATCGGCGTCGGTCCCGATCCGGAGCGATCCTTTCCGGGGATACATCCCCCACACTTTCGACGGGCCCGTGCTGTGGAGCGCGATCCATCGTTCCAGCGAGAGCCGCCCTTGGTCGACGAACGTGAGCATCGCCGGCACTTCCGTCTCCAGACCGACGAACCCCGTCGCGACGTCCCATATGTCCGCGTTCGACTCCGCAAGACCCTTCTCCTCGTCCGTGTGGGGGGAATGATCGGTGGCGATACAGTCGATCACGCCCTCGTCGATGCCGGTTTGCCAGAGCGACGCCCGTTCGGCCGACGGTCGCAGCGGTGGTTGGATGGACGTCAGCGCACCCCGTTCTTTCATCGCGTCCTCGCTGAACCAGAGGTAGTGGGGCGTAGTCTCGGCGGTTACGTCGACCCCGTCCTCGCGGGCGCGACGAATCACCCGCGCCGCCGATCCCGTCGAGAGCTGGAAGACGTGGATCGGACAGTCCGCGTCGGCCGCCAGCACCGTCACCCGGGACGTCCCCTCTACTTCGGACACGACGGGCCGGGATCGCGCGTAATCCATGGGATCAGTACGGCCCTCAGCCTGGAACTTCTCGCGGTAGTGGCGCACAATCTCCCTGTTCTCGGTGTGAAAGCCCACGCGCTTTCCGGTTTCGGAGATCGCGCTCATCGCCTCGTGGAGTTCGCCGTCGTTCGGCGGCGCGAGCGAGTCGATGTACGTGCCGAGAAACACTTTGTACCCGAGAACGCCCGCCTCGTCGAGCGGCGCAATCTGATCCAGGTTATCCGAGGTGAGGACCGCGTACGTCTGGAAGTCGACGATCGCGTTCTCCTCGCCCAGTTCGAATTTACGCCGGAGATGTTCGGGGCGGTCGATCGTGGGATCGTTGTTCGGCATGCCGACGACCGACGTCACGCCACCCGCGGCAGCGGCTCGCGTCGCTGTCTCCCAGTCTTCCTTGTATTCGTATCCCGGCGAACGGTTGTGGATGTGTGTATCGACGATCCCCGGCACGATGTACCGCCCCTCCACGTCGATCACCTCGTCCGCCGACGGCAGCGAGTCGCTCGTGCCGATCGCGACGATCGTCCCGTCGTTAACCGCGATACCGCAGTTCGGTCCCGTCCGTCCGTCCGCCGTGACGATGACGCTGTTCGTGACGGCGAGGTCGACTGACATGGTCAGTTGTTCACACCGGCGGGAATATATCTTGTCCTCGGCGGCCCTGACCGCCAACGAGCGATAGACGATGGGAGTCCGCGGGCAGCAGCGGCGATCGCAGAGAAATCGACCGCCTGTCGTCCGCCCGATCATCCCGTACGAACGACAGCTACCTGTGAGCAGTGACGGCGTGGCAGGGGGACGGAAACCCTTATGGTCAGCTTCTTCAATCGTAAACTGATGCGCCGCTCACGATTCCGCGATCCGGCTGGTACGATACGGAACGGTCGGTGGACCGAAGACGGAGTCTCGTTCGGGGGCTCGTCCTACGAGTTGTCCGAGGTCGACGTTCTTCCGCCCGTTTCGCCCACCAAGATCGTCTGCATCGGCCTAAACTACGCGGATCACGCCGAAGAGACGGGGATGGAGATTCCGGATCGGCCGCTGCTCTTTCTCAAGCCACCCAACACGCTCGCGGGCCACGAGGACACGGTGACGCTACCGGCCGGGAAAGAGCGGATCGATTGGGAGGCGGAACTCGGCGTCGTCATCGGCGAGCAGTGTCGGAACGTCGCCGCCGAGGACGCGATAGACGTGGTGGCGGGCTACACCTGTGTCAACGACCTCTCGAACCGCGACGACCAGGAGGTCGAGCAAAACTGGATCCGGGGGAAGGCGTTCGACAACGCCGCACCGATTGGGCCATGCGTCGCACCCCCGGAGGCGGTTCCCGAGGACGCTCGGATCCGACTGCGGGTCAACGGCGAGACGAAACAGGACTCCTCCCGATCGGAGTTCATCTTTTCGGTTCCCGAACTGATCGAGGAGATCACGACGTATCTCACCCTCGAACCCGGAGACGTCGTTTCCACGGGGACGCCGGCCGGCGTGGGTCCCTTGTCCGATGGCGATACCGTTGAAGTCGAGGTCGAAGGCGTGGGGACGCTCGAACACGACGTCCGAATCCCGGAATAAGTCGAAGCGCGGAGCGCTCGCGTCGACTGCGGTCGAGGGGCGGCCGCTCCGAATGCTACACCTGCGCCGGGAATCCGGTTCGAGGTTCGGTGCTGGCCACCGGTCACAGCGGTAATCGACGCTCCGCTCCGCCGCGGGCGATAATCTTCGGGGAACGATCGGGCGATTCGCCGTCGGCACGATACGCGCACGATCAACCAGGGATATCGAATCGACGGGGCCGAGCCGTCGTCGACCCGAACATCTAAAATAAATCTCACCGACTTCACCCTGTATGGCCGATACGCTGGTACGTAACGGTACGGTCGTGACGATGAACGAGGACCGCGAGGTCATCGACGACGGAGCAGTCGTCATCGAGGACGACGTGATCGTCGCCGTCGGCCCAACCGACGTGATCGCGCCCGACCACGACGCCGACCGCGTGATCGACGCATCCGATCACGCGATACTGCCGGGATTGATCAACGCCCACACTCACGTGTCCGACATCTTCTTTCGGGGCGGCGTCGGCTCCAACAGGGGCCTCTACGACTGGATCAACAACGTAAAGTTCCCCGGCGTGGGCGCGATGACGCCCGAGGAGCACGAACTCGCGTCCGCGCTCTACAGCAGCGAGGCGATCAAATCTGGCATCACAACCTTCGTCGAGAACGCTGTCGGGACCGGTGGCGGGTACTCTCGGGACGTCGCCGAGGCGAAGTTCGCCGCCTACGAGGCCGCGGGGATGCGCAACGTGTTCGCCCAGTCGTTCGTCGACGTCGACCAAGAACCGGAGTTTGGAGAGTACATCGAGACGTTGATGTCGAAGGAACCGGCGGTGGAGCACCATCCCTTCGAAGAGAACGTCGTCGACACGGAGAAAGGGCTCGAGAACGTTCGGAAGCTGATCGAGGCGTACCACGGGCGCGCCGACGGACGCCAGAGCGTCTGGCCGGGGCCACTTCTCCCGTCGACGACATCATCGGAGGGGCTCGTCGGGGCCTACCGCATCGCGGAGGAGTACGACGTGATGACGACGACGCACGTTGCGGAGACGCGCCGTCACGAGGGCAAGTACCAGACGGTCGTCGAGTATCTCAACGCCGTCGGCTACCTCGGCGAACGCGCGCTGTTTGGCCACTGCGTCCACCTCTCCGATCACGACATCCAGTTGCTCGCCCGGACCGATACGCGGGTGGCCCACAACCCGTTGGCGAACCAGGCGCTGGGCACCGGGGTCGCCCCGGTGCCGGAGATGATAAACTACGGGGTGACCGTGGGGCTCGGCACCGACAACACGAGCGCCAGCGACACCGTCAACGCGATCAACGACATGCGACACGCGGCCATGATGCACAAAGCCTACCGCGAAGAGCCGGCGAGCATGACCGCCGAGAAGGCTCTGGAGATGACGACGATCGGCGGCGCCCGCGCCATCGGTCGCGAGGACGAACTGGGATCGATCGAGAGCGGAAAGCTTGCCGACCTCGTACTGGTTGACCTCGACTACGATCACCTAACGCCCCGCCGGAACGTTCCGTCGGCGATCGTCTATCAGGCCCAGGGCTTCGAGGTGGACACGGTCGTCTGTAACGGTGACGTAATCGTGGACGACCGGACTGCCGTCGGACTGGTGGATCGCTACCCGGACCTCCGTCGACGGGCCCAGGACGCGTCGGACGCGCTCCTCGAACGTACCGGCATTGGGACCCTGCTCGATCGGCCCTGGGAATCGATCTCCAGCATCTGACCGACGGCGTGTCGACACTCGTTCGCAACTGTCAGTTTCCCGGGGGAGCGTATGCGACGTCGATAGTTCCGGACCGGGAGGCCGCTCCCCCACCTATATTACTGTCTCGGCCGATCGGATACGCCATGGACGTCCCCGAGGAGTATCACGACCTGTTCGAATCGAAATCGTTCGCGCACGTCGCGACGATCCTGCCGGACGGATCGCCGCACTCGGTACCGATGTGGGTCGGCTATGACGGAGAGTACGTCCTCACCGCGGGCGGCCAGGAACACCAACGGCACGCGAACATGCAGCGCGACCGGAGGGTAGCACTCTCCATCGTCGATCCCGACGATCCGTACCGCTCGATATCGATCCGGGGCGAAGTGGTCGAGATGGCGGAAGATGGAGCCCTGGCATTCCTCGATGAGAAGGCTCGGCTGCACTGGGACGTTGACGAGTTTCCCCACGAACGCGACAAAGATCGCTACCTGGTCAAAATCGAGCCCCGTTCGGTGGTCGACTCGAGTTCCGGTTGACCGCCCGGGACCCGAGGAGCGCGCGACCGAGGCGTTTCCTGGCGGCCTGAAGACACCGTTCTTCGGGACCGGCCACGACCTGACGACGCTCTCCCGGAACACGTTGTCGAGGCGCGACACCGGGCGATGCGGGCTCGCCTCGAGGCGTATCGCGAGGGCCTAGCGCCGTTTTTGGATCGAGCTGCCACCGGACGCGAGACGAATCCCGAGGGCCACCGACAACGGTGTGAAATTAAGAACCGTCGGCTCACACCAATCACTATGGGTCGACTCGAGGGAAAATCAGTCGTCATCACGGGCTCAAGCCGAGGAATCGGAAAGGGAATCGCGATGCGGTTCGCAGCGGAGGGTGCGAGCGTCGTAGTCAACTCGCGTTCGCTGGAGCGCGCGCGGACGACCGCAGCAGAAATCGCGGACGACGGCGGCACGGCGATCGCGGTCGAGGCGGACGCCAGCGACCGGGACGCAGTGTACGGTCTCGTCGACGCAGCCGTCGACGAGTTCGGCCGGCTGGACGTGATGGTCAACAACGCGGGCCTTTTCTCCTCGACGCCGGCGGTGAACCTCACCCCCGAGGAGTGGACGCGGGTCGTCGACGTGAATCTGTCCGGCGTCTTTTACGGCGCCCAAGCGGCCGGCGAGCGGATGATCGAACAGGGGAACGGCGGGCAGATCATAAACGTCTCCAGCATCTTCGGGAGCGTCGGTGTTCAGGGTCGCGCCGCGTACACCGCGACGAAAGCCGGAGTCGACAACCTGACCCGGTGTCTCGGGGTCGAGTTCGCCGAGCACGATATCCACGTCAATGCTTTGGCCCCCGGCTTCATCCGAACCGAAACGGCCGACTCGGAGTCGGACGACGCCGATAACGGAGGCGAATCGAGGCGCGCCGCCGACGAGGAGGGAGAGACGAATGTCTGGCCGAAGTACGAATTCGAGGACCCGGACATCCGCAACCGAACGCCGCTAGGGCGGTTCGGCACCCTCGAGGAGATCGCCAACTGTGCGCTCTTTCTCGCTGCGGGCGGACACTTCGTGACCGGCGAGGTGTTACACGCCGACGGCGGCTGGCTGGCGTTCGGCTGGGGAAGCAAAGGTCGGTAAGCCGTGCGTCGACACCCATAATACACCTGTAGCCGAAGTTGGGCGGTATGAACGGTTGGCGAGCACGCCTCGGTCTGATCGTTCCCTCTTCGAACACCACGTGCGAACCGGAGTTCTATCGTCACCTTCCGGCGGGCGTGTCGCTACACACCGCCCGCATGCGGGTCACGGAGGGGACCGCCGAAGACCTCTCGAAGATGACCGAGACGATCGACCGCTGTGTCGATCTCCTCGGAACTGCGGACGTCGACGTTATCGTCTACGCGTCTACCACCGGGAGTCTGCTCGAAGGGCCCGGAACCGACGACGAGATCGGACGGAAGATCGGAGAGAGCGCCGACGCGCCGGCGATCGTAACGGCGTCCGCGATAACGCGTGCGTTCCGGACGCTCGGCGTGGAGTCGCTGGCGATCGCCACACCCTACATCGACAAACTCAACGATCGCGAGGAATCGTTTCTCGACGCCGCGGGTTTCGACGTGCGTGCGATCGAGGGGCTCGGAATCACCCGAAACACGGAGATCGGCGCGTTGACGCCGGCAGACGCCTACAGGGAGGGCAAGCGAGTCGACGAACCCGCCGCGGATTGCTTGTTCGTTAGCTGTACTAACTGGCGGACCTTCGAAATCGTCCGCAAACTAGAGCACGATCTGGACAAGCCGGTCGTGACCAGCAACCAGGCAACCCTCTGGCAGGCACTGTCCGCGGCCGGAGTCAAGAATCACGACGTCGCGGTCGGCTCTCTGTTCGATCACGCTCCCTGAGACGTCCACGCAACGCGGTACGCCACCGCGGACAATCCCCCCGCGAATCCGTACTCACCGGGTCGCGAGGCGGCGCGTCGCGTTGGCGAAGACGTTCGCGCCGGTCACGCAGTCCTCCCACCGGGTGAACTCGTCTTCGTTGTGGCTCACGCCGTCGACGCTCGGGACGAAGACCATGGCGGTGTCCGCGACATCGCTCAGGTACATCGCGTCGTGTCCGGCGCCGCTCACCAACTGTCGGTGGGAGGCGTCGACGGCCTCGGCTCCGTCGACGATCGCTTGCTGGACCGCCGGCGAGAACTCCGTGTGGTCGGTCCCGTGAATCCGTTCGAGCGTCGCCTCGACGCCTTCCCGCTCGGCGGCGGTCGAGAGTTCGGACTCGATGCGTTCGATCGCCTCCTCGCGCGCGTCGTCGGCGTAGCTCCGGAGGTCGATCGTGAACGTCGTCTCTTCGGGGATGATGTTTATCGATCCGGGCGAGACGTCTACGTCACCGACCGTGACGACGGCGTCGCTGGCGAGGTACTCCGGAATCATTCCGATCCGCTGGATGGCGTTCGCGGCCGCTTTCATCGCGTCTTCGCGATCGTACATCGGCGTCGTCCCCGCGTGATCGGCTGTGCCGGAGAGCGTCGCTTCGAGCCACGTCATTCCGACGACGCCCTCGACAACGCCGATGCTGGTGCCGGTGTCCTCCAGCCTCGGCCCCTGTTCGATGTGGAGTTCCAGAAAGGCGTGGAGGTCGCGGGGTTCGCAGGGGTGATCGCCGGCGTATCCGATTTCCTCGAGCGCCTCGTGGACGGTCATACCCTCCTTGTCCTCGGCGGCGAGGGCCTCATCGACGCTGTAGGCGCCCGCGAACGTCGCGCTGCCGAGCGGCGCGAGATTGAACCGGGACCCCTCCTCGTTCGTCCAGTTGACGATCTCGACCGGCCGTTCGACGTCGATCCCCTCGTCGTCGAACGTACGGAGTGTTTCGAGGGCACAGAGAACGCCGAGCTGGCCGTCGTATCTGCCGCCGTACGGCTGAGAGTCTAGATGCGAACCGATGAGAACTGGCGCAGCGGTGGGATCGTTGCCTTCCCGTCGTCCGAACACGTTACCGACTTCATCGACCCACACCTCCAGACCCAGGGCTTCGAGGTCCTCGACGAACTTGTCCCGAACCTCGTGGTCGGCTCCGCCGAGCGTGAGACGATGAAGGCCGTCGTTCTCGGTAGCGCCGATGGCGGAGTACGTTTCGAACGAGTTCTGAAAGCGCTCCTCGTCGATCCGAAGAACCATGTCCGATGAAACTTCCAATCGGACCATAAAGGTAGTGATTGACGGGACGAGGAGCGACCGAGCATCGACCGGACGAAAACGGTGACGAGATCGGTCGGCAGAACCCGCGACCCGGAAATGCTCTCGGGACGGCTCGCCGTCGCTACCACCCACGATTAACTCGATTCCTCGTAGCCGCTCGGGGAATTCACCCCGGCGGTCGATCCGACGAGGATGCCGATGGCGGCCGTGCCGAGGAAACACGCGCCGATGACCGCGAACGCAGTCGTCACCGACAGCGCGTCGATCGTCCCCCCGAGCACCGCCCGGCCCACGATACCGCCCAGCGAGAGGCCGGGGTACGCGCAGCCCAAGCTCGTGCCGGTGGGGGCGGCCACCGAGAAGAGGTTCGGGAACTTATCGCGCGAGGGGAGCCCCGCTCCGGTCGCGAGCCCGATCCCCGCCAGGAGCCCGATCGTGGCGGGCGGGGCGACGTGGAGCGACCGGAACACTGTCAGCCACGTTATCGCAGCCGCCAGTCCGAGCGTCACCGCGAGCACGTACTGGAATTTGAACCGGTCGGCGAGTACGCCGCCCAACAGGACGCCGGTGGCGGTCAACACGAGGTTCGCGGTCAGTGCGGTGTTCCCGACCGACTCGGCGAATCCGAGGCCGTCGACGACGAAGACGGGCGTGAACGACTGGACACTGACGACCGCGATCATGTACACGAAGTACACGAGGAACACCGCCAGCATCCCGGGACGAACCAGCGCTGCGACCGTGTCGCGCACCGAAATGTCGAGGTCGAACTCCCCGGTGGCGTCCATCGAGTCGAGGTGAACTGTGTCCAGGGTCAGGTGTGCGAAGAGGCTGTAGAAGAGCCCGGCGATTCCGACGACGACGAGAGCGGGCTGCCAGCCGGCGACAAGACCGATGCCGCCGACGAGAACCGGAGCGACCGCGAAGCCCGCGTAGCCGGAGAACGTGTGAACGCTGAAGCTCTTTCCTTCGTTTCGGTCGGTGGTGACGGCGTCGAGGAGCGCAAAGTCCGACGGATGAAACGCCGACTGGCCAACCCCCGAGAGACCTACGGCGACGAGCAACGTCGCGTAGGTCCCCGCGAGCCCGGCGAGGATCGTTCCGGCGGCCGTCGCGATGACACCTATCACGAAGATGCGTTTGGCCCCGACGAGGTCGACAGCCAATCCGAGGGGAACCTGCAAGAAGAGCTGGGGCGCGTAAGCTGCGGAGACTATCAGCCCCAACTGCGCCGTCGAGAGCGAGAAGGCGTCCTGCAACAGCGGGAAGAGGGGCGGATATGCCATGAGGTACAGGTGCGAGAAGAAGTGACCACCTGAAACGACGCCGATCACATACGTCGAACCGCGTTGTTTCTCGATCATTGGTTTTGATACGCCGGTAGGACAGCCGCGTCCGGTAAATCCTTCCGGACGCCGGTATGACGAGTCCGCTGGTCTATCGGTCGCTATCGGAACTGTGACCCGCGACGATGAGGCGTCACGGCCGATGATCGATCGTCATCCCCGGGGATTGTTCCGAAGGAGTGGTCCGAAAGGACGGTCAGTCTTTACACTCGCGATCGCCGTGGAGGGACTCCACGATCCGGCGCAACTACTAGGCGTCTTCTGCCTGACTCTGTAGTTCCTCGTACGTTATCGCAGCGTCCTCCATTGACGGTGCCGACTCGATGACGCCGGTGTCCGCGAGCACCTGGAGGAAGTCGAACTGGCTCTGGACGTACTCCTCGTCCCAGACCGAGGGATCGGTGTGGTGAAGGTTCCCCTCTTCGAACTGTTCTACCGCGACCTGAATCTCCTCCTCGCTGGAGAGTCCCGCGAGCCGGCCGAATCGCTCGTAGCTGTCCTGCGGATCGTCGGCGATGTTCTGGAGGGCCTCGCCCCAGCCCTGAATGAAGTTGTGGGCGACGTCGTAGTTGTCCTCGAGCCAACTCCGCCGGGCAGTGAAGTACGTCACTTCCAGCTGGTTGCCGGTTCGGTCGTACCAGTACTCCCGAGGATCGAAGATGGTTCGGACGAGATCGTCGTTTGCCCAGCCCTTGATAGTTTGGCCGGTGAACTCGACGATAGCGTCCAGTTCCTCCTGTTCGACGAGAAGGTTCCAGAGGACTGGCGGATCGGACGCCGTCGCCTCGGTGTCCTCGCGAAGGTCGATCCCGTACTCGTCGATGATGAGAGCCCGCATTCCCATCGTCGTCCCGGACTCCCAGAACGGAACGCCGACCTTCCTCCCTTCCAGGTCGGCGGGGCTCTCGATGTCGGAATCCGGCCGCACGAACATGGCGTTGAGCTGAATCAGGTCCGAGCCGAACACCACGAGATCTTCACCCCTCTCCCGGGCGTTGGTGAAGATCGCCTGGTTCGTTCCGCCCAGAACCGAGTCCCCCGTCGTCAGTGCGCGTGAAAATTTCCCGTAGCCAGCGACCTCGGTCCGGAGGTTGATCGCGTTGTTCCTCCAGGCCCCGCTCTCGGTCCCGGCCTGCAGGGGTACCATATCGAGCGCGTCCTCCGAGATGATGTAATCCAGGTCGGTGGGTTGTGCGGACTCGTCGCCACCATCGCCACCGTTGCCTCCATCAGTGTCACCGCCGTTGCCATCGTCGCCACCATCGCCGCCGCTCCCACCGTTACCATCGTCGCCATCAGAACTACATCCGGCGAAACTAGCGATACCCGCCGACCCAATCCCAGCGCTAGTGTACTTCAGGTACTCCCGTCTGCTAAACTCTGACATGCAGCACACTGTATCTGGCCTATCAGTATAAGTATTTTCACTAAATGAAGCCGAATATACATATATCTAGTATATTCACCTCTTTTTTACTATGGGAATTATAGACGATCGCCGGAACCGTTAAGGGATCGTCACCTCATCCACCTCTATGTACGGTTGGCGCGCGCGGATCGGTCTGATCACACCGCCGGACAACCTCGTCATCGAACCCGAACTATCGTCGATCACGCCGCCGGGCGTGTCGCTTCACTCGACTCGATTGAGCACGATCGACGTACACCAGCTGCCGATCGAGGCGAGAGACGAGGCGGAAAGTTTCGGCGGGATGGACATCGACGCGCTCGCGTACGCCTGCAACCTCAGCAGTTTCTACGAGGGGCCGGGGAGCGACGAGGAGATCGCCGAGGACCTCTGCGAGGCGTCGGGCATTCCGACGACTACGGCATCGACAGCAATGGTGAGAGCGCTCGAGGCGGTGGACGTCGAAACGCCGGCCGTCGTCACACCGTACGACGACGCGGACAACGAGCGATTGCGGACGTTCCTCGAGGGCAACGGCGTGGCCGCAGTTTCGATGTCCGGACTCGGGCTGTCGGCCAGCAGTATGGACGACGTCGCCCGGATCAGCGATCAATCGCCTGAGGAGACCTATCGCAGAGTGGTCGCGACCGACGTCCCCGACGCGGACGGGGTGTTGGTGACAGCGACCAACCTCGCCAGCATAGACGTCGTCGAACAGATGGAGGCGGACCTCGAGAAGCCGGTCGTCTCGGCGAATCAGGCGCTGCTCTGGGATTCGCTGCGCCTGGCTGGCGTCGCCCCGGAACAATCGGCGGCCGGACGTCTCTTCTCTCAATCGTAGCCTCGGGAGGGTCCGTAACGCCGGCCGTTCGTCAGCAGTTCGTTCAGGCGCGCCAAGCGAACAGCCAGCTTTGGATCGGACTGTAGATGAGGTATTCGATGACGAAGATGACGACCACGAACAGCGATAGATAGGCCAGAATTTCGGCGACAGCGCCGACACTGTACCAGAACCGAATGATCGCACCCATCCCGGTCGACGTTCCGAACGCTTCACCGACCAGTACGACCTTCCACGTCATCCCGAGCATGTACCGGCTGCTCGCGAAGATGTAGGAGAACAGATGTGGAACGTAGATGTAGCGCCACACGAGCGAGCTATCGCTGTCGAACGCTCGCGCCATTTCGAGGAGTTCGGGATCCAGGTCCTTCGTCCCCTGCCACATGTTGACAATTCCGAACGGCGTCACTGTGATGATGACCGCGATCACGATCGAGGTGCCGGTGAACCCGACGATGATCATGACGAGCAGGATGACGACGACGTCGGGCGACGTCATCCAGAACGGCAACCAGGTGGAGACCACCGACTCGACGTGCGAGTTGATTCCCATCATGACCCCGACGGCGATGCTGATGGTTAGGCTCACCCCGAGGACGAACAACGACCGACGCAACGATACCCACAGGTGTTCCACGCCCGTATTACCTCGAGGCCCCTCCGCCGTCAAAATCTCGACGGTCGTTTCGAACACCACGACCGGCGACGGTAGCATGCGCGGGAGACGCACCGATCCAGCCTGCCAGAGGCCGAGGAAAACGAGCAGGGATACCGTGACGATCAGGACCGACTCGAGCTGTGGCCGATGTCGGATCGACTCCTTTAGCTCGGACAGCAGCGCTCGAACGCCACCCTCCGCCGTCTCGGTCGATCTAGCCATGGGAATGGGATCCTTCGATGCGATCGAAGAACTCGTTCATCAGTGTCGACTCGAGCTGGAGCAACTCGGGATCGTCGGGGTCGCGTGGGCGCGGGACGTCGATCTCGGGTTTGCTGAAGATGTGACCGTCGTCGTCCATGAAGAGGATCTTGTCGGAGAGGTAGACTGCCTCACTGATGTTGTGCGTGATGAACAGGATCGTCTTCTCCGTCTGCTGCCAGAGATCGATCACGTCGGCGCGTAGCTCCCGCGCCGTGATCTCGTCGAGCGCGCTGAAGGGTTCGTCCATCAGGATGACGTCGGACTCGACCGCGAGTGCCCTTGCGACGCCGACGCGCTGTCGCATGCCGCCCGAGAGACTCAGTGGATACGAGTCCTGCTCGCCTTCCAGTCCCACCATCGAGAGGTACTTTCGCACCTGCTCGTCGTGTTCCGATTTCGGCACGTTGTGGGACTTCAAGGCGAACTTGATGTTCTCCTCGACGGTCAGCCAGTTGAGCAGCCGGGGCTCCTGAAACACGTAGGCGTACGGCAGTTGCCCCTGGGCGATTTCGGCACCGTTTCGCTGGATCGTCCCCGAATCCATCTGTTCCAGTCCGGCGACGATGTTCAACAACGTCGTCTTCCCGCATCCGGACGGGCCCATGATACACGTAAACGACCCCTCCTCGATGGAGAAGTCGACGTCGTCGAGAACGACGAACTCGTTGCCGCCCGGCTCGGGGAACGTTTTCCGGACGTCGGTGAACTCGATCGCCATGTTATCCGGCCCCCATCTGGGTGTTGGCCTCGCTGTCGGGACGCCACTCGAACCGGGAGTCCTCCAGGCGCTTCAGGAGTCGTTCGACGAAGAAAACCAGTACCATTACCAGAAGTGTCCATGCGATTATCATGTCGTTTCGCTGATCGAGGAAGTACTCGTTGATGACGAAGCCGATCCCGCTCTGCGTTCCGAAGATCTCCGCGACGAGCATGATCTTCCAGGCGACCGAAAGTACGATTCGCATCGTCGCGTACGTGTACGGCGTCAGATGGGGAAGGAAGATGTATCGCCACACCAGGAGCGTGCTCGTGTCGAACGACCGTGCCATCTCCAGGAGATCGCGATCGATGTCCTTCGTTCCCTCCCAGGCGTTGATAATGACGAACGGAACCCAGATAAGAACGCCGACGAACACGGGGACGAGGTACGTCGTTATTCCGAACCAGATCGCGGCCAGGAACGCCCAGACGATCGAGGGGAACGCGAGCGAGATCAACACGTACGGGGAAAAGTACGTCTCGAAGAACTCGTTCATCCCCATTCCGATGCCGATAGCCATTCCGATCGGCATCACGATGAGGAACGTGAGACCGATTCGGACCAGCGTTATCCAGATGTGATCCAGCGGCTCGTACACGGTCTCCCCCGTGACGATCGTATAGAGTGCGTCATACAGTTCCGGTACGTTCGGAAACACGTAGTACGGCACACTCGATCCAATCCCGTGCCATAGCGCGATTACGAGGACGAACGAAAGGATAGGCAAGTTGCCGATCCCAACACCAAATAACGTTCGCCGCTCGTGTTTAGCGCTTCCACTCATGCAATCGTGATTCCGGGAATAGCCATTTATACTTACCGCGTAGTATAACGGAGTTTCAACTAGGCGTCTGACAGGTGACGAACCCCTCGCGCGGTGCTGTCCGTCGGTTCCGGTGGCCGCCGGAACCGAGCAGTAAACACTGTGACTCACCGTCCGGGCGTTTCCGTCTGTTCGTTTCCGTCTGTTCAAAT
>CAZLHT010000002.1:7806-21059 GCA_964559185.1 uncultured Natronomonas sp. | reverse complement strand
GTCATCGCCTCCGTCGTGGGAGGCTTCGTCGGAGCCCCCGGCCGCGGCGGAGTCACCGTCCGCCGCGTCTGCATCGCCCGTCCGCTCGGGCAGGGATGACTCGTTTCCCACATCGGGAGCCGTTCCGAGGCTGTTCTCGTTCGTCCCAGAACAGCCGGCGAGCGCGATTCCGGTCGACGCCGAAGGGAGACCAAAGACAAAGGTTCGTCGTTGCATATCTCATCATCGTCCGACCGGCGTAATAGTATAGATTCGATAAATAGTCATTTCCGAGCGGTAAGCTCATTCTACCGGATTCGACGATTTCGGTGGACGTACGGGAGGAGGACTCATCGCCGATCGAACCTCTTACTGCGTCGTTTTCGATACCCATCGAGCGTCTCACGATTCGAGATTCGTTCTCGCTGGGAAGTCGTATTTTTCAGTATATCGGGGAAAGATATTTGGCTCTCTCTTCGAGTGTCTATGGTATGCCACACTGCCGTAACTGCGAATCGTTCGTGACGGACAACTACGTCCGTGTATTCGCCCCGCAGGGAATGTCGACGGTCCGCGTCTGTCCGAACTGCGAAGACAAACTCAGGGACGGTGCGGAAGTCAGAG
Source organism: uncultured Natronomonas sp. (assembly GCA_964559185.1). GTDB lineage: Archaea > Halobacteriota > Halobacteria > Halobacteriales > Haloarculaceae > Natronomonas. The sequence continues at coordinate 20,456 of CAZLHT010000002.1, read as the reverse complement.
AAGCCCGCTCGACGCGGCAGAATTAGCGCAGTTCTCACCGGAGTTTTTCCGATTCAACGGTAGATCGCCGTAGCCCCGGTGACGCATCGTCGCCCGACGTCAAACGATCGGCGGATCGACGGATCCCCCGTCGTGGATCATCTCGTCTACGAGCCGGACCGCTTCGTCGGCCATCGCACCGGAGACGTCCCCGCGATAACGGGTTCGTTCGCGGATCATCGCGATCCGATCGGCTCGAGGACCCGCATCGACGGCGGCCAAGTATTCTCGGATCGTCTCATCTCGTTCGCGTCGGCGGTGACGAAGCTCCACTAGCAGTACCATCCGCCGGAACGCTCCTTCGACGTCGGTTCGCGGATCCGTTCGCGTCTGATACCTGATGCGCGCTCGCTTGACCGCCCGCCTGACGACGGGTGATCGGCGCAAGCCGGTGACCAGACCGACCGCGACGATGGCGATCAACGCGAGCCGTTCGGTACTCGGAAGCCGGAGGAGTAGTCCGGGTTCGCCGCCTTCCGCTTCAGCGTCGTTCTCGGTGCCATCGAAGTTATCGCCATCGATCGGCTCGATGGCGGTCTCGTTCTCCGTCTCGAGTTCTTCGTCGATACCCTCCTCTTCGATGTCGGTTTCGGCGTCGGAATCCTCCGCTTCAGAGGACGTTATCCCTTCAGGGGGAACGTTCCAGGATTCCACCGTATCGAACGCCTGCTCGTCGAACTCCGCGGCGAACTCCCTGCTGGTCTCGAGTTCTGTCGCCTGACGTTCGACGAGATCGCCCGGTGGCGTGGGTTCGAACGTGACCCAGCCGTACTCGGGGAAGTACACCTCCACCCACGCGTGGGCGTTGGTCCCTCTGACGACCCACGTCTCGGAATCGATCCGCTGTCCCGTACTGTACCCAACGGCCACCCGGGACGGGATCCCCTGTGAACGAAGCATCGTTACCATGGTCGTCGCGAAATACGTACAGTAGCCAGCGTCCATCTCGAAGAGGAAGGTATCGGCGACATCCCCCTCGGGCCGATCGACCTCCAGCGAGTACTCCTTATTCGTCCGGAGGTACCGTTCGATCGTGACCGCCGCGTCGTAGGAGTTGTTCGCGTCGGCGACGAGCGTCTCGGTTCCTCGCTGTACGCGATCGGGTACGTCACTCGGAAGCTGCGTGTACGTTTCTTCGACGTCGGCCGGGTAGTCCGTTCCCGCGTTTCGGAGTTCCTCCGAGGACGAGTTAGGCACGGAACTAGAGACCGTATACGTTTCATCCGGAGCCAACAGTTGGGCCGGTTCCAGGGTCGGACCGACGTCGATGACGGATTCGTCTATCGATTCGCTCTCGATCGCGAACGGTCGCCAGGCGGCCGGCATCGTGGTCACGTCAGTTTCCGCTCGAACGGTCTGATCGACTCGCTGGGTCGGTCCCTCGGCCGGTCTGAACTCCTCCGAACCCGAGACGTCGATCGTTTCGACCCATCCATCCCCCGTGTACCGATCGTAACTCCCCGTCCGCCAGTATCGCCCCTCGTCCGCCCGGATGGTGAACAGAACGTCGACCGAGAGTCGTATCGATCCCACCACGTCGAGTTCGTCTCCGGTCTCGACGACGGCGTCGGACATGGTTCGATCCCCCAGGCCGCTCGTCCCGGACGCCGAGTCCGGATCCGAACCCGAATCGACGAGGACGGGATCACCACCCGCGGGAATCACCGAAAGGAAAAACGGCGTCAGAATCATCACCGCTAGGACCGGCACGAGGTATTCGGCCGTTCGCAGCGTGCCCTCGGTACGCTCGAGATCGCCGACGCCGACGAGTATAGCCGCCCCCGCCACGCCGAGCACCGTCACCGTCGAACCGGCGTCTCCCGTCAGTACGAAGAACCCGACAGCCATCGAACCGACGAGCGCCGAGGCGTCGTATCGTCGCCGCAACGCCAGATACCACGTCAGGAAAACCGGCGTGGGTGTAACGGCGAGGAGCCAGATCGTTACATCGTTGAGTCGGAGTACTGACATACCGGTTACCAGTCCGATCGTGTCGGCGAGAAGTCCCAGCGGGTGAAAGCCGACGGCGGCGGCGAAGAGATAGAACAGTAGCCCGCCGAGCAGCGCGGCGAAACCGACGATAAGCGCGACTGTCGGCCGGACGTATCGGGCGAAGAGTGTCGCCGCGAGGAGCGTTCCGGCCGAAAGGTACAGCAACCATCGGGGCTCGTCGACCACCATTATCAGTTCGGCGAGAACGGTCACGAACCCGACGAGGAGTAAAGCCGCACCGAGCAGGGCACCGACCCGCAGGAGCGTCGTCCGTAATCGTACACTCGTCCCGACGGAGACGAATTCTCGCATCCGCTGGACGACGGTTTCGACGCTCATCCGTCGGTCACCGTTCGCGATGCCGCGGGTACCGAGCGGACGTTCGTCGTCGCCGGAGCCGAACTCGATCCCGATCGGAGCTGATCGAAGGGGAACTCGTCGGCTCCGAGCCGGACGGACACGGGTTCGTCGTCCCCGAGGATCAACACTTCGGCGTCATTGTGGGCGTCGCTACTGAGGTGATACCGTTCGGCCGCCCGATCGCCCCTTGAGCGTTCGCCCAGAGCGGCGAGAGCGTCCAGCACGTGTTCTCGATGTCGATACCCGTGCCCGTCGGCGATTCGATCGTCCGGGAGCGTGAGCGATACCCTGAGCCCCGAATCGAGGAGCAGAAAGACGAGGCTGGCCGCGGCGGTAGCGAGTTCGTCCGCCATCGCCGCCCGTCCATCGACGACGACATCGACCGGTTCGGTTCGCCGGCTGGGTGTAGAATCGACGACCAGAAATTCCTCGTGTTTCGCCGTCGATTTCCAGTGGATGCGTCGCAGCGGATCGCCGTTCTGATACTCCCGGAGCCACTCGAACGACTGGAACCCAACGTTTCGAGTCTCACCCAACAGCGTTCCGATCACGGTGGTCCGATCGAGTTCGTCGATCTCGGGATAGACGACGGCTTCGCTCGGCGTGTCGAATTCAACTGCGGTTGTTACCAGCCCCAGCGGATCGCGCTGACGAACCGTTATCGGATCAAGGACGTACACCCCTCGTTCACGGAACAGCAGCTTCCGGTCGGTCCGGAAGGGAAGCGAAACCGTCCGCTCGATCGCATCGCCCTCGATTCCGTCCGGAAGGGGTCCCACGACGGTCGCGACGCCACTCCCCTCGACGGAGACCGTCTCGCGGCGTTCTTCGCCCGGAAACCCGGGGCGGATCGTCGACCGTTCGAGGGTCGGAGTTTCGGCGCGCCAGAGCGTGAGTCCCCCGACGGCCAGTGCGATCAGCGCGGGGCCGGCCACGTAATCCAGCGTTCGCTCGCCGAAAACGTATCCCTGAAGCAGTGCGAAGCCGAATATGGCGACGACCGCGATACCGCGACGTGTCAGTTTCATTCCGGATCGACGCTGGAGATTGCTCGTTCGACGAGTTTCTGGGGGGAGTGATCGGCACCGGTGCGGATCCGGTGGGGGATGACGATCGACGCCTCGGTCTTGACATCGTCGGGGATGACGTAATCACGCTCGTCGAGGACGGCACGCGCCTGGGCGGCGCGGAGCAACTGCAGCGTCCCACGGGGGCTAAAGCCGATTTGGGCGTACTCGCGGGTGAAGCGGGCCAGTTCCGTAGCGTACGACCGGACGTGCTCCGTGGCCGATACCTCCGCCGTAACCGCCCTGGCGTGCCGTAGATCGGCGAGCTTCGCGACCGGCTCGAGGGTTTCGATCGGATGCGTTCCGACGGTTCGATCGAGCATGTCGATCTCTTCGGACGCGTCCGGATACCCCGGCCGGAGCTTCTTCATGAACCGGTCTAACTCCGCCATCGGGAGATCGTAGACGTGATCGCCACCAACGGTGTTTTGTGTGGCGATCACCGTAAAGGGGTCCGACAACGTCCGCGTCTCGCCGTCTACGGTGATCTGATCTTCCTCCATCGCCTCCAGGAGCGCGCTCTGTGTCTTTGGGGGCGCACGGTTGATCTCATCGCCGAGAACGACGTTCGCGAACGCCGGACCGGGGCGAAATTCGAAATCCTCCGTCTTCCGGTTGTAAACGTTCACCCCGGTCACGTCGGTCGGAAGCAGGTCCGGTGTGAACTGAATTCGCTTGAATTCGCCCTCGAATGACTGGGCGATAGCACGCGCGAGCGTCGTCTTGCCGACGCCGGGGACGTCTTCGAGGAGGACGTGTCCGCGCGCCAGCATCGCCGTGAGTACGTGTTCGATCACCCGTTCGTTCCCCACGATCACCCGCTCGACGTTCTCGCGGACGTTTGATACGAGTTCGCTGGCGACCGCGACGTCGTCCGTGAGATCCGAAGTAGAGGGGGTGGAAGTCGCTTCAGACGACGACGCATCGGGATTCGTCATGAACAATCATGGAGGGCCAACGGCTAAAATCCTCTGTCGGATCACCGGATTAGATGCCATTGAAATTCCGCGCGATCGTCCACCCGCGAAGCGGCGTTCGAGCGTTCGCGTCCGCCGGGAGTACCGATGCGGCGTGTCCGAACGGCGATCGCAGGATCCAGTGACGGCATGCCAGCGGAGCGTCACAGAGATCCCGTCAGGAGGATTGCGGCGATTCGAGCGTCTCTATTCCCTCGAGAATAGCCGAAAGCATCTCGACGGGGACGACTCGAGCGTTCGAGGGGGGATCCGACACGCGTTCCAGTGCGAACAGCCGATCGGACCGACGGAGAAGTCGGGCGTTTTCGCCGCCGACCGGTCCCGCGAGGACGGCCGCGTCGGCCTCGTCGAGAAGCGTTGTCGTCGCCTCGAGTTGTGCATCCGCGATCGGTTCGAAGGCCGGAGCCGTCACGACGGTTCGAGCGATCTCGCGGGCCGTCGTCGCGGCGACGTCTCCCGACGGAAGCACCCCGGCCGTCACCTCGAAACCGGCCTCGACCAGCCGACCGATCGATCGCGCGGCCGACTCGCCGCTCCCGAGGACGTGTATCCGACGGTCGCCCGGCGGTCGATCCGAAAGCGGCGTCACGGTCGCCGTGCCGGTGATCGGATTTCGCCCGACCGCGGTTCTGACGCCGAAGGTCCTTTCGAGCCGTTCTGCGGTGATGACCGTCTCCGGCGATCCCACGGCGACGACCTTGCCGTCGGCCAAGAGCGCGAGCCGATCGCAAAATCGGGCGGCGAGGTCGAGGTCGTGGATCGCCGCGACGACCGTCTTTCCCTCCCCGGCGAGTGATCTGGCCATCGAGAGCGTCCGAATCTGATGGTTGATATCGAGGCTCGCGGTCGGTTCGTCGAGAAGCAGGATCGGGGTCTTCTGGGCGAGCGCGCGAGCGAAGATGACGCGCTGACGCTCCCCGCCGCTGAGTTTGCCGACAGCTCGGTCCGAAAACCGCGCGGTCTCGGTTCGTTCGAGCGCCGATTCGACGGCCGTTCGATCGGCGTCCGTCGCCGTGGCGAACCGCGAGCGGTGCGGCGTCCGCCCCATGGCGACGACGTCGGCGACGTCGAAGTCGAACGCCAGCTGGGTCTCCTGAGGGACCGTCGCGACGAGGCGGGCGATCGATCGGGCCGAAAGCGATCGCGCGTCGGTTCCGTCCAGGAAGACCGTCCCTTCTGCGGGCGACAGGAGACCGTTGCAGGTCCGCAAAAGCGTCGTCTTGCCAGCTCCGTTCGGACCCACGAGGGCGAAGAACTGTCCCTCGGGTACGGACATCGAGACGCCATCGAAAACCGTTTCGTCGCCGAGTTTGACGCCGACGTCCTCGAATTCGATCACAGCGACCGCACCTCCCGTTTCCTGAGCAAATAGAGGAAGAAGGGCGCGCCGAGCGCCGCGGTCACGATTCCGACCGGGACCTCGGCGGGGCCCGATCGGGCGACGGTGTCGGTCACCACCAGGAAGACGGCACCGGCGAGCGCGCTCGTCGGGAGCAAGATTCGGTGATCCGGACCCACGACGAGTCGCATCATGTGCGGAACGATCAACCCGACGAACCCGATGACGCCCGAGACGGCCACCGCCGCCGCGGTCACGATACTCGAGGTCGCGAGCAGGACGCGTTTCGTCCGCTCGACCTCGATCCCGAGGGTGTGTGCGTCCTCCTCGCCCAACAGGAGCACGTTGAGATCTCGTGCGTATGCGAGCAAGATAGCGAAGAACACGAGGACGATCGGTAGCGCGAGTCGAACCCGTCCCCACGTACTGTCGTGGAGGTGACCCATCAGCCAGTAGATCGCCGTTTCGAGGTTGTCGCCGGCCTGTAAGAGCAAAAACGAGATCATCGCACCGAGGAACGTCTGGATCGCGATCCCGGCGAGAAGCAGTGTGGCGATCGGCGTTCGACCGCCATCGGTGGCGATGGCGTAGACCATGAAGGCGGCGATCAGCGCGCCGACAAAGGCGAACGTCGAGCGACCGAAGGGAATCGAAAGCGGGAGCACGATGAATGCGACGGCGCCGACCGCAGCGCCGGAGGAGACGCCGATGATCGAGGGATCGGCCATTGGGTTTCGGAAAAACCCCTGCATGACGGTACCCGCGAGCGCCAGCGCGAATCCGACGACTGCACCCAAGGCGATGCGGGGCAACCGTATCTGTCGGACGATGAGATCGGTCGATCTCGGAATGTCGAATGCGAACGGGTAGAACCAGACGATCCCATCGGTCCCGATCGTGGGCACCCGGATCCGGTTGAGAAAGACATACGCGACCTCCAGCGGTCCGATATCCGCGTAGCCGAGGGCGGTGCTCGAGAGGATCACGGCGGCGAGCAGCGCGCTCAGTGACGCAGACCACGCCATCGTCCGCCGGAAGACCATATTCGCAACTGTGTTTGCGTTAGTCAAATACTTATTGTCCTCGTTCCGTAGTCAATCGTGAGCATGCAGATCCGAACGGTCCTTATCGCGGCTCTTCTAGTCTGCTCGCTCGGCGCGTCCGTCACGCCCGCCGATGCCCAAAACGGTGGCCACGATCCCGCCGAGTGCGCCTTTCCGGTCTCCGAATCCGACGCGACCGAGAAGGACGTGACGATCGAAGAACGACCCGAACGGATCGTCGTCCTCCAGCCGAGCGCGGCACAAACCGTCTGGGAACTCGACGCGCAGGACCGGGTCGTCGGTGCTCCCGTCGTCCCGTACACGTCCTACCTCGACGGGATCGACGGGAAGACAAACGTTCTCAACGCGGACGAGTTCAGCGTCAACGAAGAGGCCGTTGTCGAATTGGACGCCGATCTCGTCCTCGCGCCGAACGTCGTCCCCGACGACGCGGTCGAGAGCCTTCGAGACGCCGACCAGACCGTCTTCAAGTTCGAATTCGGGACGTCGCTCGATTTCGTCGCCGAGAAGACCGAACGCACGGGTCGGCTGATCGGCTCCTGTGGGGAGGCCGAATCGGTCAACGAGCGATACTGGGAACGGATCGAGGCGGTCGAACGGGGGACTGACGGGTACGACACTCCGCGCGTTCTGTACTACGCCGACGGCTTCGCCGCCGGTTCGGGGACGTTCATCGACGAGCTCATCACGACGGCCGGCGGCGTGAACGTCGCGGCCGAAAACGATATCGAGAAATACGGTGAAATCAACGACGAAGCCATCGTCGATTGGGATCCCGACGTAATCATCGTCTCGGACGACGGCCCCGGAGTCCCCGAATCCGACGCCTTCGAATCGACGTTCGCCGTGGAAAACGAGCAGATCGCCGTCCTCGACGGGGACTACCTCAGCCAGCCCGCCCCCCGGATCGCGATCGTACTGAAGGAAATTGCGGCGGCGTTCGCCGAGGCCGAGACTGCGGGACCGACCGAGGGTGCGACCGATGGTACCCCCGGATTCGGAATCGCAGTTGCGCTAATCGCCCTCCTTTCGGTTCTCCTTCTCGCCCCACGATCCCGGTAACCGTCTCGACGGCTCTGGAGTCGCCTTCGAAGGTATCGAACCGGCGACGGCGATCGCCCGCTTTTTACCCCGTCGTTGCGGAGGGGACGTATGGTCGAAAACGTCATCTGGCCCGCCTACCTCGACGCGGATCTGTCCCGCAGCGAAGGGCGACGGGTTCCCGAGGACCTCGCCGTCCCCGAGCCGACGGTCGACGAAATCGCAAGCGCGGTCCAGCAGGTCGGCTACGACGCCGTCATCGAACGGGATCGGACGTACCCCCGCGAGTACGAACCGCGCGGCCGCGTCGTCGTCAAGGGCGCAGACGACGCGTCGAAATCCGATCTGCTTGGCGCGGTCGCCGTCTACGTCGCCGCCCTTCGAGAATGAAACGCGTCGGCGAGGTCGTCCGGACCGCACAGGGGCTGGCCCTCCTCCGATCGCCAGACGAGGGATATCCGGACCTCGGCACCGAGGTCGTCGATCAGAACCTCGAACCCGTCGGCCGCGTCGTCGACGTGTTCGGTCCCGTCGGCCGCCCCTATGTCGCCGTCTCGCCGGTTGAAGAGGTCACGATCGCCGCGCTGCTCGGCCAGAAGCTCTACGCGCGATGAGTGTCCGTCGAACCCCGTCCGATCCCTCCGTCCGAATTGCCCATCCCGGAACCGCAACCCCCAAACGGTCGCCGCGACACGGTAGGACATGAACCGGGCCGTCGCCGCCGTCGCAGCCACCGTCGGAATCTTCGCCATCGTCCAATTGGGTTCGCTGGCGCTGGTCCGACCGTTCATGGACGCAGGCTACCAGACCGTCGACGATCCCGCCGATCCGACCAACAGCTTGCTTTACATCGGCGCGATCCTCGTCGCGACGCTCCTCATGCTCGCGGCGATGCGGTTCGGCGTCGATCGCTTCGTTCAGGGCCTCATCGTCTTCGCCGCCGTCTTTCTGTCCTTTTACGTCTTCGCGGTCGTGGTTCCGCCCTTCCTCACCGTCGGCAACTTCAACGTCCTCGCCGGCGTCACCGCCCTCGGATTGGGCGTCGGTCTTCTCGCCTACCCGGAATGGTACGTCATCGACGCCGCGGGAGTCGTCATGGGAGCCGGTGCGGCGGGACTGTTCGGCATCAGCTTCGGGCTGTTTCCCGCACTCGTCCTCCTCGTCGTGCTCGCCGTCTACGACGCCATCTCGGTGTACGGCACCGAACACATGCTGACGCTCGCCTCCGGCGTCATGGATCTTCGGCTCCCGGTCGTGCTCGTGATCCCGCTGACGCTCTCGTATTCGTTTCTGGAGGAGACGGGCCCCGAGACGCTCGAAGGGCCGGGGGAGGACGTGAACGGGGGGAACGAAGACGGAGACGAAACCGAAATCGACGGAGTCGGGACGGACGCATCGAATTCATATCCAGTCGACGAGTCTGAATTCGAACCCGACGACGAACCGGTGGACCCCTTCGAACGAGACGCGTTTTTCATCGGGCTCGGCGACGCGGTCATCCCGTCGATCCTCGTCGCATCTGCGGCTTTTTTCCGTCCGGGAGACCCCGCTCCCCTAGACGTTCCCGGAATCGCGCTGACGGTGCCGACCCTCGGCGCGATGCTCGGGACGATCGCCGGACTCTTCGTCCTCATGTGGATGGTGATGAAGGGCCGAGCCCACGCCGGGCTGCCGCTTCTCAACGGCGGCGCGATCGCCGGCTATCTGCTGGGAACCGTCCTCGCTGGCGTCGCATTCGTCGACGCCCTCGGACTCGGGCCGTACCTCTAATCGGTCGTCCGTTCGTCCAGGAACGTCGTTCACGAGCCTCCCCCACCCCGGGGCAAGTCAGTTGGTTTAACACACCAATACATGAACCGCCGTCCGATGGACGAAGAGTCGGAAATCGTCTACGCGGCGCAGACGAAGGAGATTTTCGGGTTCTCACGATGGTGGCAGATCGTCGCCGTTGTACGTCTACTTTCCGGACATCGTTGCGGAATACTACGGGGTGAAGCACTCCTTGAGTAACTACGCCGTGCTCTACACCGCAAAGGTCGGCGGTGGCATCTTCGCCGGGACGGTCACCGGGGGCCTCGTCACGAGCGTCGGATGGATACCGACGTTCGCACTCGGCAGCGGACTCGCGCTCGCGGCCGGAATCGGCGCGTTCGTCCTTCGACCGCTGATCGATGCCGGGATCGAAACCGGGACGAGTCCGCTATGAGTCCAAATTATCAGATGATCGTATAAACTATTTTTATTGTACCTTTCGTTGGGGGCTGCGATGCCATATGAAACACCGGCGGACGGAACCCGCGTTGTCGTCTCACCAGGCCGAACGGTACTCGGCGTCGGGGCGTCCGGATCGGTCGGCACGTACGCCGACCGGCACGGAACGAAAGCGCTCGTCGTCGCCAGCGAAGTGATATACGATATTCACGGAGAAGAGGTGATCGAGAACCTTCACGACGCCGGCATCGAGACGGCCGTTTTCGACGACGTCCGACCCGATCCGACCGTCGAGAACGTCGAGGACGCCTTCGAGGTGTGGACCGAGGAAGAGTGTGACGTCATCGTCACCCTCGGCGGCGGCTCGTCCATCGACACTGGAAAGGCGACGGGTATCCTCGCGACCAACGAGGGGAACATTCGGAGTTTCGGCGTCGACAGAGCCGGCTACGGAGGCGTTCCGAACCCAATCCCGCCGCTCATCGCGGTCAACACGACGGCCGGGACGGGCAGCGAGACGACACGGACGTCGGTGCTGTCCGACGAATCCACCTCAACGAAGTTCATCATCGTCTCGGAGAATATTGTCCCCGACGTCGCCATCGAGGATCCGGAGCTGACGATTTCGCTCCCGAAGAGCCACACCGCGTTCACGGGTATCGACGCATTTACCCACGCTATCGAGGCGTTTACGTCCGTCAAATCCTACGGCGTCACCGACGATTACGCGCGCGATGCAATGTACCGGATTGTCGAATCGCTGCCGGCCGCGTGGGCGAACGGAGAAAACATCGACGCCCGTACGGAGATGATGATCGGCCAGTTCAAGGCCGGGAAGGCCTTCGGGAACTCCTCGGTCGCGCTGATTCACGGGATGGCCCGTCCGCTCGGTGCACAGCTACATATTCCACACGGCCTCGCGAACGGACTCATCCTCCCATATGTGGTCCAGTTCAACCAAATGGCGGCACCCGAAAAGTACGCCGAGGTGTCGCGCATTCTCGGCGTGGCCGACGAGAACGACTCGGCCCGCATCGCCGCGCCGAAGGCGAGCGACGGCATTGAGGAACTCTGTGAGGACATCTCGCTCACCGGCTATCTCGACGAGTTCGGTGACGTGCCCTCCAGAGAGGACTACCTCGATGTCGTCCCGGAAATGACCCAGGATGCGTTCGATTCGGGTTCTCCCGACAACAACCCCCGAAAGCCGACGCGCGACGAGCTAGAGAAGCTTTTCGTCCGCGTGTACGACGACGCGCTCGCCCCGGAGAGCCGTCGCCGCTCTTGAATCGACGCCCAATTCGCGATCACACCCGGGACGTGACCGAATTCGCAAAGGTTTGAAAGGCCCCCCGTCGAACGGCTGGTATGACAGATCCGTCGTACCTCGAACAGCGACTCGATGCGAGCACCTGGCCGATCGCGGTCGGCGACGTCGTCGCTCTGCTCGCGTTCTTGCTCATCGGCACGCTCGAACACTCGACGCTCGAACAGCTACAGGCCGATCCGACGATCTACCTGCTTGCCGCCGGGCCGTTCCTTCTCGGTTGGTTCATCTGTTCGCCGCTGGTCGGTGCGTACTCGCCCGGCGGCGGATCGGCCCCGAACTCCTCGATCCCGCTCGCGATCCGATCCTGGATCCCCGCCGTACTCGTCGCGTTGGTGATCCGAATCGTCGCCCTGCCCGACCGCGGCGCGGAGGTGACGTTCGCCGTCGTCATGCTCGTCGGCGGAACGATCGTCCTCTCGATCTGGCGGTTCCTCTACTTCAAGCTCCGGTAGCGATCCCGACGATCGTCATCTCGAAGCCGTACTCGATCGATCGGGGGTCGAGCCCTGCGGCCGCGATCTTCGCTTCGAGTTTCGGGGCGGTGTAAAACGTCGAATCGAACCGCACGAGCGCCTCCGCGAGTTCGAGCCCGCGTCCGCGTCGGGTCGACCGGTCGAACTCCCTGACGACGAGGACGCCGCCCGGCGCGAGGACGCGGGCGATTTCCTTAAGACACCGCTCCGGCTTGGGAAAGTGATGCAGCGCGTCGACGACGGTCACGGCGTCGACCGATCCGTCGGGATGTGGGAGGTCGGTCGCGCTCGCCTGCACCGTCTCGAGTCCTCGCTTTCTTGCCCGCCGCAACATCCCCTGAGCGGGGTCGAGAACCGTTGCACCGACGGTTCGGGCTGCCCGCCCGGAACCGCCGCCGATCTCGACGATCCGATCGAGATCACGCTCGGCGACGGCGAACCCCTTTCGGAGGGCGACTGCGTCGGCCGCGGGCATGAACAGATCGTACAGCGGCGCGAACAGATCGAAGGCCAGCACGTCCCAGCGCATACCGAAGAGTCGAACGCCGCACGTAAAGTTCGAACGCCGGACATAACACGGTTGCCTGCCAAACGAACGCATGGAGCACGGTGTAGAGACCGTCCTTCTGGGATGGCCGCCGGACGGGCCGACGCTCGGGCTCGATTACCGGCGATTCAGCTACGCCGGCAAGTTCGTGATGACGAATACCGGGAAGGCGGTCGTGCGGGAGACAGGAGGTGAAAGATCGGACGACGA
>CAZLHT010000002.1:0-7706 GCA_964559185.1 uncultured Natronomonas sp. | reverse complement strand
ACCGATCCGGAGACACTGTGGATCCGGTACGTGACCGTCCGGAAGGACCGGCGCGGCGAGGGGCTCGGGCCGAAACTCTGCCGATTCGTGGCGGGGCGGGCGGGCGATCGCGGCCACGAGCGGCTCTCGATCGCGGTGAACAATCCCTTCGCCTACGAGGCGCTGTACCGCGCCGGTTTCGCCTTCACCGGTCGTGAGACCGGCCTCGCCGAACTCGTGTTGTCCCGACCGACGGACGGTATCGCCGCCGATAGATCGACGGAGACGTATCAGGCGGGGCTGGATCGCTACCGGGAGCGCGAACCGTCCTCTGACGAACGGGATTTTCTCGATCGGACGCGGGGAACCGCACCGCCGAATTCGGAGGATTTCTGACGGTCGACGTCGCACGGATCGGCGCATCGGACGGCCCGCTAACCGGCGGTTTGAAAGCGCCGCCCGACCAACGGGGGACGATGGGAAACGCGGATCTCCGACAGCTGGCGGCGATCGACCCAAAGCCGTTCGACGAACTCGCCGGCTCGGTCGTCGCCGTCGACGCGCACAACTGGCTGTATCGGTACCTGACGACGACTGTCAGATTCACCTCGACGTCGGCGTACACCACCGAGGCCGGCGAGGAAGTCGCGAATCTCGTCGGCGTCGTTCAGGGACTCCCCAGATTCTTCGAGCACGACGTCACGCCCGTCTTCGTCTTCGATGGCGGCGTCACCGGACTGAAAGACGACGAGGTCGAGACACGGCGCGAACAGCGAGCGCGATACGAAGAGGAGCTGAAAACGGCGAAAGAGGAGGGCGCCGACGCCGCCGAGATCGCGACGCTTGACTCGCGCACGCAGCGGCTCACGGCGACGATCCAGGAGACGACGCGAGAACTCCTCGCAATGCTCGACGTCCCGATCGTCGAAGCGCCCGCCGAGGGCGAGGCGCAGGCGGCATACATGGCCCGACGTTGCGACGCGGACTACGCCGGATCGGAGGATTACGACACGTTGCTCCTGGGGGCACCCTACACCCTTCGAGGATTGACGAGCAAGGGCGATCCCGAGTGCATGGACTTCGAGCGGACGCTTTCGGAACTCGAGTTGACGTGGGAGGGACTCGTCGACGCCGCTATCTTGATGGGGACGGACTTCAACGAGGGGATCGACGGGATCGGCCCGAAGACAGCGGTAAAGCTGATCCGCGAGCATGGCGATCTCTGGGGAGCACTCGAGGCCCGCGGAGAGTCGATCACCCACGCCGACCGCATCAGGGAGCTGTTTCTCGATCCCGCCGTCACCGACGAATACGACTACGACCGGGAGATAGAGCCGGATCTCACGGCCGCGAAACGCTACGTCACCGAGGAGTGGGAAATACCGGCTTCGGAGGTCGAACGCGGATTCGAGCGGATCGAGGAGTCGGTCGTCCAGACGGGACTGGATCGCTGGAGTTGAGCCGGCAGCGATTGGAAAGATCATTCGCAGACGGCGGGCTTTTGTGTGCGCCGACCGCAGAATCGGTATGACTCCCGAAGATGTCGAAGCACGGATCGAGGCCGAACTCGACTGCGAATCGACCGTCTCCCGCGCCCGCGGCGAACACGACGACGACCACCTGCGCGCGACCGTCGTCTCCCCCGAGTTCGAGGAACTCTCGCTCGTCGAGCAACACCAGCTGGTTTACGATGCCCTCGGCGACGCGATGACGACCGAGATTCACGCCCTCGAACTCACGACCCGAACGCCCGAAGCCTGATCGGCTTCGGCCCCCCGGTCGCCAGTCGTCGATAGTCGTTCGTCGACGCGAGTCGGGTTTCGATGCCCTTTACCTCTCCCCGGGGGATGTGTCGCTCATGACGAACGACGACGCGGAGTACCGCATCGAACACGACAGCCTCGGCGAAATGGAGGTCCCGACAGACGCCTACTGGGGCGCACAGACCCAGCGCGCGGTGGGAAACTTTCCCGTCTCCGGACTCACCTTCCAGCGGCGGTTCATCCGCGCGCTCGGAATCGTCAAAAAGGCGGCCGCAGAGGCGAACCTCGAGTTGGGATTGCTCGAAGAGGAGAAAGCCGACACGATCCTCGAAGCCGCGGCGGAGGTCATCGACGGCGAACACGACGAGCACTTCCCGGTCGACGTCTTCCAGACGGGCTCTGGAACGTCCTCGAACATGAACGCCAACGAGGTGATCGCCAACCGCGCGACCGAGATTTACGGTTCCGAGTTGGGCACCCGCGAGATCCACCCCAACGACCACGTCAACTACGGCCAGTCCTCGAACGACGTGATCCCGACCGCGATGCACGTCGCGGCGCTGGAAGCGGTCGAGAAGGACGTCATTCCTGGGCTCGAAACGCTCGCGGGGGAACTGGGCGAAAAAGAAGCGGAGTTCGACGACGTCGTCAAGACGGGACGAACGCACCTCCAGGACGCAACGCCCGTCCGTCTCGGGCAGGAATTCGGCGGCTACCGAACCCAGATCGAGAAGGGAATCTCTCGGGTCGCCTCGACGCGGGAACACCTCGGCGAACTCGCTCTCGGCGGGACGGCGGTCGGGACCGGGCTCAACACCCATCCCGAGTTCCCGCCACTCGCCGCGAAGAACATCTCCTCCGAGACCGGAATCGAGTTCCACGAGGCGAACGACCACTTCGAGGCGCAGGCGGCTCACGACGCGATGGCAGAGGCCCACGGCGCGCTCCGGACGGTCGCCGGCTCGATGAACAAAATCGCGAACGACCTGCGGCTGCTCGCCTCGGGACCGCGAAACGGGCTCGGTGAGATCGAACAACCCGAAAACCAGCCCGGAAGTTCGATCATGCCCGGCAAGGTTAACCCGGTGGTCGCCGAGTCGGTCAATCAGGTGCACAAACAGGTCATCGGAAACGACGCGACCGTCGCCGCCGGTGCGGCCAGGGGAGAACTCGACCTGAACCTCTACAAGCCGGTGCTGACCTACAACTTCCTTCAAAGCGCGTCGCTCATCGCCAGCAGCGCCGAGGTGTTCGGCGAGCGGTTCGTCGGTAAACTCGAGGCCAACGCCGAACACTGCCGAAAGCAGGTCGAGCAGTCGATGGCGCTCGCGACGGCGCTGAATCCCGCGATCGGCTACGACGCGGCCTCGAAGGTCGCGAAGAAGGCGCTGACGGAGGGAAAAACGGTTCACGAGGTCGCCGTCGAGGACGGTTATCTCTCCAAATCGGAGGCAGACGAGGTTCTTGACCCGCGTGCGATGACCGAGCGCGTCATCCTCGGCACCGACGAGTAAACCGGCGACACGATCGACGAATCGAGCCATCCCCAGAAATGATATATAAATCTACTGGCCGTTATTCTCTTTTTGAAAACGTTAAGACTTGCTTAATATATGGGGGGCATAGAGTGTTGTATGAAACAAATGAAGTCGCCGACGCAGATCGGAACCGAGAGCAGTAGCCAGTCCATAACCGTCTCGCAGCTCCGCGCAGAGTTGAACGGCACGGGTCAGACGGACGAACAGGGCACGGCCGTTTCGGAGGTCGTCTCGGAAGTCGAATCGTCGCTGTTCGGAGACGATTCGTTCTCCTTCGAGGAGACGCACGTCAAATCCTCGCTCGACGAGTTGCTGCTCTCGCTGGTCGCGCTTCGAACGGCCGACACTCACGGTAAACAGCTGCTCGACGATCTCGCACAGGAGTTTGACACGATCCTCAGCCCCGGTACCGTCTATCCCCGGCTCCATGACCTCTGCGACGGGGACGTTCTCGAACAGCGCGAACTCGTCAAAACGAAGGAGTACACGCTCGCCAACGCCGAGAAAGCCAGATCGAGGGTCGCCGCCGCGGCTCGACAGCATCTCGCGCTCGGGATGGTACTGCGCGCCGCCCTCGAAGAGGGCGACTTCGAATAGACGAGCGAATTCGGTGCGGTTCGGCTCCGTTCCCACAACGGTCGGATGGAGCCTTTTTTGAGCGTCCGCCTCCCAGCGACGGGTAATGAGTCACGATTACGAGGACCTCGGCCTCGTTGCCGGGCTGGAGATCCACCAACAGCTCGATACTGGGACCAAGCTCTTCTGTAACTGTCCGACGACGCGCCGCGAACCGGACGAATCCGTCCGGTCGTTCACGCGATACCTCCACCCGACGAGATCCGAACTCGGCGAACTCGACGAAGCCGCCCTCGAGGAATCGCGCGTCGATCGGGAGTTCGAGTACCTCGGCTTCGAGACGACCTGTCTGGTCGAAGAGGACGAGGAACCGCCGGGGCGACTCGACGACGAAGCGATCGGGACGGCACTCGAAATCGCAACGCTGCTAGATTGTACCGTCGTCGATCGAGCCCACGTCATGCGAAAGATCGTCGTCGACGGCTCGAACACCTCGGGATTTCAACGCTCCACGCTCGTCGCGACCGACGGCGAGATCGAAACCGGAGACGGTCCGGTCGGGATCGCCGACCTTCTTCTTGAGGAGGAATCCGCGGCGCGGATTCGAGAGCGGGACGATGGGGTGACCTTCGGGCTGGATCGGCTCGGCATCCCGCTCGTCGAGATCGGGACCGAACCGGACATCCGTACGCCAAAACAGGCGCGAGAGGCGGCCGAACGAATCGGTATGCTCCTCCGATCGACGGGAAAGGTAAAGCGCGGACTCGGCACGATCCGACAGGACGTGAACGTCTCGATCGAGGAGGGCGCGCGCGTCGAGATGAAGGGCGTCCAGAGCCTCGACGACATCGACAACCTCGTAGCGAATGAGGTCGATAGACAGGTAAAACTGCTCGACATCGCCGAGGAGCTACGGAACCGAAACGCCGCCGTCGCCGAACCGCGCGACGTGACGGCGGTCTTCGAAGACACCGACAGCGGCGTTATCGCCAGCGCGGAGTCAGTTTTCGCCGTGCGACTCGAAGGGTTCGGCGGTCTTGTCGGCCGGGAGATTCAACCGGATCGTCGCCTTGGGACGGAACTCTCCGATCACGCCAAACGCCACGGCACGGGCGGAATCTTCCACACGGACGAACTGCCCGCATACGGCGTCACCGAGGCGGAGGTCAAGGAGCTCAGGGCGGCGGTGGAGGCCGAAAGCGGGGACGCGGTCGCGCTCGTCGCCGGCGACGACGAAGTCGCGAAGGGGGCGATCGACGCCGTCGCCGAGCGCGCCGAAATCGCAATCGATGGCGTCCCGGAGGAAACGCGAGGGGCGACCGAGGCGGGCACCTCCCGGTACCTCCGGCCGCTGCCCGGCGCGGCCCGGATGTACCCCGAAACCGACGTGCCGCCGGTCGATCCCGATCCCTCCGAAATCGAGACGCCCGAACTGCTCACGGAGCGGGTCCATCGCTACGAGAAGGATCTCGGACTCGATCCCGGACTCGCAGAGCAAGTCGCCTACGGTCGACACATGCCGACGTTCGAGGCCGCCGTCGAGCGCGGCGTCGATCCGACGACCGCCGCCGGCACGCTCGAATCGACGCTGACGGAGCTGCGACGCGACGCCGTTCCAGTCGAGTACCTCGCCGACGAAGCGCTTCTCGCGGTGCTCGAACTGGTGGAGAGGGGTGAACTCGCGAAGGAGGGAATCGCCCCGGTGTTGACGGAGCTAGCCGAGGATCCGTCCCTTTCGCCCGAGGCGGCAATCGAGTCCGCCGGGCTCTCCGGCGTCGATCGAGGGGCCGTCCGAGAGACCGTCGTCAAGGTCATCGAGCGGAACGAAGAACAGGTCGAGACCGAAGGGATGGGTGCGTTCTCCGCGCTCATGGGCGAATGCATGGGCGCACTCAGAGGAAAAGCCGACGGCGAGGTGGTCTCCGAGTTGCTACGCGAGGAGATCGGCAAGCGGGCGTGACGTCTGATACGGGACAGCCGATCAGGCGTCGTCTTGGTCGTCTCCCGGGATTTTCCCGCTCGCACGCATGGCTCCACGGCGGAGGACGCCTCGCATCGTCCGCGCCTCCCGACCGGTCGGGTGGGCCCGTCCAACGAGCCGCCGAAACAGTCGCTCGGTCTTCGGGATTTTCTCTCCGGGGTGGCCGACCTCGTGTAAATACTCCGAGAAGGTCTCGTGGAGTCCTTCGATCTCGTGTTCGTCGGCCCGCTGGTGTGGTTCGTTCGGATGTTGTGTCGTCTCGACCGCGATCTCTCGAAGCTCATAAAAGACGATCGTCGCGGCCTGTGCAAGGTTCAACACCGGATACTCGTCGCTCGCGGAGATCGAACAGATCCGATCCAGTTCAGCGATTTCCCCGTTCGACAGCCCGACGTCCTCACGGCCGAAGACGATGCAGACGTCGGCGTCGAGACCGCCGAGTTCGCCGGGGAGGTCGGCCGGTTCGACGAACGGATATCGGGCGTGCTTTCGGGCGTCCTGATTCGGTATTGCGGTGCATGCGACGGTGTAGAAATTCTCGACAAGATACTCGAAGGTGACCGTCTCGGCGTTCGGCAACACGTCTTCGCGGGCGTGACCGGCGAATCCATAGGCGTCGCCGTCGCGATCGAGTTCCGGCGGGTCGACGAGATACAGCTTCGATAGCCCGAAATTCTTCATCGAGCGGGCGATAGTGCCGACGTTCCCGGGGGTGTCGGCATCGACGACCGCGGCGGCGATGGTCGGCATCGTTTCGCCGTTGGCGACGGCGGCGTATAAGCGCGTTCGTCTTCCGATAGCGAATTCGGAGCACGTACATCCCCCACTGGACGTGCCGGTATCGATCGATTTTACGGGCGACGACCCCAACCGCGGGTATGCGAACGGTAGACGCCGCCGGGCTGAAGATCGGCGACGAGCACCCGCCCCGGATCATGGGCGTGCTGAACGTCTCGAAGGAATCGCCGTACGATCCGAGCGTCTTCGACGATCCTGGAACGGCGGCCGAGTACGTCGACGAACGGCTCATCGACGAGGGCGCGGACATCGTCGATGTCGGATTGGAATCCGCGAACAAACGGTTCGAGGTGCTATCGGCCGAGGCGGAACTCGACCGGTTGGGGACCGCGGTCGAAACGCTCGAATCGACCTCGGGCGACGCGGTCTGGTCGATCGAAACGCGGTATCACCAGGTCGCCGAAGCCGCACTCGATTCGGGATTCGAGATGATCAACGACATCTGTGGGTTCGCCGATCCGGAGATGCCGTCGATCTGTGCCGATTACGACGTCGCCGTCTCGAAGATGGCGTCACCCCCGGATCTACAGCGTCCCGGCGCGATCACGGACGTCGACGACATCTACGACGCCCTCGAACGGAACGGCTTCACCGAGAAGACGATCGTCGATCCGGCCTTCGGTGGGTGGTCGGAAACGAAGACGACGGACGACGACAGGGAGACGTTCGATCGACTCAGAGAGTTCCGTGGCTACGGGCGGCCAATCCTCGTCTCAATCAATCGAAAGAACTTTCTCCGAGAGATCGCCGACAGAGACACCGATAAAGCGCTTTCCGTTTCGCTCGCCGCGACGTCGATGGCGGTCGAACGGGGTGCACACGTGATCCGAACCCACGACGTCGCGGAAACGCGAGATGCAGCGCTCGTCGGCCACGAGTTCAAACGACAGCGTGTTCGAACCGACGAACTAGAGGAACTCGACGTGACGACCGATCGTGAGTTCGGACGTCATTTGAGTCGACGCCCGGAGGCGACGGACGACCCGAATATCGTGATTCGCGCGATCGAACTCCAAACGGCCCCCGGTATCGCGGTACTGATCGTTGAAGCGGCCGAGAAAGCGGGGCTTA
>CAZLHT010000001.1:21714-24949 GCA_964559185.1 uncultured Natronomonas sp. | reverse complement strand
CGCTGGTGGAGCTCCTCGAGGATGTCGCTCCCACCGATGAAATCGCCATCGACGAACGTCTGGGGAATCGTCTCCCAGCCGCTGTGCTCGCCGAGAGCGGCTCGGTACGCGTCGAGTGCCGGGAGAACATCCTCGGCGACGATGTCGTCGCGATACCGCTGGAGGATGTCGAGCGCCTTCTGGGAGTAGCCACACTGTGGCATCAGCTTGTTCCCCTTCATGAACAGGACGAGTTCGTTCTCCTCCAGAAGCGTGTCGACGCGGTCTTGAATCTCTTCGGGGGTCGCCTCTCCGGTCGGATCAAACGTCATGCGAACGGGTTCGAGCCTGATGGGCAAAACAGTTGTGTCGCGAGACCGTGGCGTGAATATCGGTCCGATCCCCGAAATCTATCGCTCGCCGGTTTCGAGCGCGCCCCCCTCTCGCTCCCACTCGGTGAGGCTTCCCTCGTAAAACGCGAGATCCGGATAATCGAACGCTCGGAGGACGATGTACGTGTGACTGATCCGGCGGGCGGTATTGCAGTACAGCACGATCCGACGATCGGGGGTGATTCCGCGCTCCTCCAAGAGCGCTCGAATCGCCGTCTCGGGTCGAATCGTCCGAGCGTCGGGATCGACGAGTTCCCGCCAGTCCAGTCGGAGAGACCCCGGGATGTGCCCCTCATCGTACTCCCAATCCTCCCGCGTGTCGACGATGATCGCCTCGGAATCTTCCATCGCCGATTCGATGGCCGCGCGGTCGATCAGCGGGCCGTCGGAACGGAACGCCGCGGGGTAGGTCGTGGTCCTCACTTCAGGGAGATCTGTCGTCGTCGGCTCCATTCGGCTCCAAACCGAATAATCGCCGTTTAGCAAGTGCAGTTTCGATGGGTCGTGGCCGTACAGTTCGGCGGTGACGAGAAACCGAGCCGCGAAGACGCCATGGGTGTCGTCGTAGGCGACGATTTCGTCTTCGGCGTCGATTCCGGCCGCGCCGGCGATGTCGGCGAAGACGTCGGCCCCGGGTAACATCCCGGCTTCGGCCGCACCGTGTTCATCGGCTCTGAAACTATCGAAGGGGACGTTGATCGCACCGGGGACGTGGCCGATTCCGTCGTACTCCCACTCCTCTCGAACGTCGATGACAACGGTATCGGGGACGTCGAGACGATCCGCGAGCCACGCTGTATCGACGATGCGATCGTTCATATTCTCCCGTTCGGAGGCGTCGGTTTAACGTCTGGCGTCGGAACCGTATTGGTTCATTATCCAGTATAGCAGAATTATTTGCCGATATCTTGGGTGCTATATCGGAATATAGTCACGCGGATCGCCCGTCCAATTGCGGTGCATTCGTCGAACATCCATCGAGGAAAATGGAAAACTTCGTGTCACCCGATTGTCGGGGTCTATTGCCGTGACCGGTGAGGAGCGGCCGAGTGTGCCGTCAAGGCCGCAGATATATGTAGGACAGTTCTATATTAGATCGTAATGAGTGAATCAGGATACGCGAACGACGTACTCGTATCGGCAGACTGGGTCGAAGCGCGACTCGACGACATCCAGAGCGACGACCCCACCCTTCGCCTCGTGGAGGTCGACGTGGACACCGAAGCCTACGACGACTCCCACGCACCGGGGGCCATCGGATTCAACTGGGAGAGCGATCTTCAGGATCAGACGACCAGAGACATTCTCGAGAAAGCCGACTTCGAGGCTCTGCTCGGCGATCACGGGATCACCAAGGACTCGACGGTCGTCCTCTACGGAGACAACGCCAACTGGTTCGCCGCCTACACATACTGGCAGTTCAAGTACTACGGTCACGAGGACGTGAAGCTACTCGACGGCGGCCGCGAGTACTGGCTCGATAACGACTACACGACGACCGACGAGGTCCCCGGGTTCTCCGCGGTCGAATACGAGGCTTCGGGTCCCCGCGAGTCCATCCGCGCGTACCGCGAGGACGTCGAAAACGCGATCGAGCGTGGCCTGCCACTCGTCGACGTTCGCTCGCCCGAGGAGTTCCGCGGCGAGGTCCTCGCCCCGCCGGGACTCAACGAGACTGCCCAGCGCGGCGGCCACATCCCCGGCGCGCAGAATATCTCCTGGGCGGCCGTGACGAACGACGACGGGACCTTTAAGGACGCCGACGAACTCCGAAATCTCTACTCGGGATACGACATCGACGGCGACGAGACGACCGTCGCCTACTGCCGGATCGGTGAGCGCTCCTCGGTCGCGTGGTTCGCACTCCACGAACTGCTCGGCTACGAAGACACCATCAATTACGACGGCTCTTGGACGGAGTGGGGTAATCTGGTCGGCGCGCCGATAGAGAAGGGCGAGGCGGACGACTGAGCGAATCGAAGGGGTTTCCCTCGATATAAACGAGCGGCGACGGGAGACCCGTAGAGCGGGGCGAATGAGACGAACTGGCGAACCTATTTTCATCGATCGACAACCGTCGAATACAAGCGGGCACCGATCGTAGCGCGCCTCATGAACGCCGAAGAACTCATCGAAGCCGTTCGAAACGACAGCGAAACCGAACTCTCGCGGCTCGGTTCGTCGAAGTCGCTGTACGCGGACACAGAAGGCGAGATGGAGACGAGCGGGGTGCTCGCCGCCGCCGCGACGGCCGAATACCACGCCGCCGAAACGTACGACGCGTGGGCGGAATCGGAGACGGGCAAGACGGCCGAGGCGTTCTTCGAAACCGCTCGAGAGGAGCGAGAACACTACGAAGCCGTGGCGGGCGAATTAGAGAGCCACAACCCCGGTGAAGTCCCAGCGATTCAGTCGTATCTCCGCGGACTTGAGGGGACGATAGAGCGACTCGGCGGGTTCGTCGGTCGGACGCTCGCCGCGGAACAATCGAAGACGCAGATGACGGGCTTTTTTGTCGGCAACGCGGACCCGCAGACGGCACAGCTGTTCCGGTCGATGGGTGAGGATCTCGACGCTCAGTTGACGCGGGCGAGCGAACGGCTCAGGGCAGAATGCGAGAGTGAGGACGACTGGAAGCGAGCCCGCGAGGCCGCGACCGGCGCGATCAAGGCGGCCTACGAAGAGTACGTGGATCGACTCGAATCCATGGGCGTCAACCCGAAACCGGTCTGTTGAGAGGGGATCTGCTTTCGAGCCCCTCCATCGGCGAGCCGTAAGGAGGCCCGAAATTACATATGACCGACCGGGGATTATACGGCCGAGATGGACTTCGGATATCAAACCGTCATCGAGTTCGAAACCGA
>CAZLHT010000001.1:0-21614 GCA_964559185.1 uncultured Natronomonas sp. | reverse complement strand
TGCTCACGGACGGGCAGTTCAGCCTGGGCGTCGGCCTGGGCTATCGCCAAAAGGAGTACGACGTGTTCGGGGTCGATCGAAAGGACGCGGCCGGCCGATTTACCGAAGGCGTCGAACTCATCAAACGGCTCTGGACCGAAGACAGCGTCACCTTCGACGGCGAATACTTCCAGCTCGAGGACGTCTCCATCCGACCCCAACCCGTTCAGAAACCCAGACCGCCGATGTGGACGGGCGCGAGCAACGAATCCAGCGTCCGTCGCGCCGCGCGGATGGTCGACACCTTCGTCGGGGCCCACGTGCCCTTCAGCCTCGCAAAACGACAGGTGAAAGATTACCGCGACGAGCGCAAAACGCAGGGGATCGACGAGGGGGAGGTCGGCTTCAGCCGGGAAATGTACGTCGCCGAAACGACCGAAAAGGCCGAGGAGATCGTCCGAGATCCACTGATGAGAAAATACGAAAGTTACAGCAGTTGGGGCCAAGACGACGTGATCGGCGGCGACGACTTCGATTCACCGTGGGCAAAACTCCGAAACGAGCGCTTTCTCGTCGGGACACCCGAAGAGGTGTGTGAGGGCCTCGAACGCTACGAGGAAACCCTGGACCTCGATTACTTGCTCGTCCGGACGCAGTTTCCCGGCATCGAGTTCGAGGACGTCCACGCATCGATCGAACTGTTCGGAGACGAGGTCATCCCGAACGTCTGATCCCACCCAAAAGGGCGTTCGACGGTCCGAACTCACCAGCTGTAGTGGGGATCGTTCGATCTACGAGCGTACCGGCCACGTTTATTAGCGTTCCCCGAGTCGGGACCAATATGCGAGCAATCCGTCTCTCGGAGCACGGCGGTCCGGAAGAACTGCACGTCAAGGAAACCGATCGGCCGGAGCCGAGCGCCGATCAACTACTCGTCGAGATAGCGGCCGCGGGCGTCAACCCCGTCGACACGTACTTCCGCGACGGCTCCTACGAACCGGTCGGCCTTCCCTTCACGCCGGGCGTCGATTTTTCGGGGACGGTCGCGGAACTCGGCGACGGCGTCGAGGGGTTCGAGGTCGGCGATCGCGTCTACGGGACCGGAATCGGAAACGGAGGCTTCCAGGGCGCGTACGCCGAGTACGCCGCCGTTCCGACCGATCGAGTTGTAACTCTTCCAGCGGGCGCATCGATGGTGGAAGCCGGCGGCTCGGGCGTCGCCGCCTGTACGGCGTGGCGCGCGCTCGTCGATCACGCGAACCTCGATCCTGCGGAGTACTGTCTCGTCCACGGTGGTTCCGGTGGCGTTGGCCACGCTGCCGTCCAGATCGCGGCCGCCGTCAGCGCGCGGACGATCACCACCGCCGATCCTTCATATCACGAAACACTGTCCGCACTCGGTGCCGATCGGGTCCTCGATTACGGTCGAGACGATCTGGCCGACGCTATCCTCGAGGCCTCCGATGGTGGCGTCGACGTGATCCTCGATCATCGCCTCGACGATTACCTCCAGTTTGACGCGGACGTCGCGGCGTCCGAGGCGACCGTCGTCGGAATCGGTGAGAACGATCCCGATCCCGCCTTTACCAACGTCGCCGGTGCACGTGCGAAGGACGTGCAGTACCGTTTTATGCTTATGTTCAACGCGCCGGATCTTCGGATTCCCCTTCGTGGTGTCGCACACCTGATGGGGACGGAGAAACTCTCCATCGAGGTCGCGAGAAGTTACGGTCTCGACGAGGCGGCCCAGGCCCACCGCGACGTCATGGACGATAGCTTCCTCGGAAAACTCGTCATCGAACCGTAGCGACCATCGAACGATGGGGGACCGACTCGTCCGTTGGGTACGCATCGAGAACGCATATACGACCGGGACCGGTAGGTGTCGGTATGACTGACGGATCTCAGGTCGATTCGGGTTGGTTCGCCAATATCGATCTCGACAGTACCGATGCGGCCGCTGCGGCCATCCGCGACGGGTCGACCGAAACCGTTCGAGAGTGGCCGCAGCTGGCCGTCGAGGCGAGTATCTTCGATTCGGAGGCCGACTACTACGACGCCCTCCACGACGCGACGATGCACGCGGCGCGGCAGGAAGTTCGTGAACGTGAGCGTGCGGACGACCAGCAGTTGAAACATAGTATTCGGGCTATGGACGACTGCGAGCGCGTCGCGAACGAACTGGCGGAGCGGATCGCAGAGTGGGCGGGCAGTCGACGCGAGAGCGCCGGGACGGGCGTCGCCTACGCCAGAAAACTGGCGGACGAGGACGACGAGGACGAGCAGCTTATCTCGCTCGCGCGCCGGGTCCGAGATCTCGACGACGAAACGGCGTCTCTACGATCGCACGTCGAACGTACCGCTCCGGAGGTCGCGCCGAACCTCTCGGCGCTCGCAGGACCGGTTCTGGCAGCCCGACTCGTCGCGCTCGCCGGGGGACTGAAGGAACTCGCCCGAAAGCCTTCGGGAACGGTACAGGTACTCGGTGCCGAGGAGGCGCTCTTCGCACACCTTCGGGGCCACGCACCGTCGCCGAAACACGGCGTCATCTTCGTCCACGAGGCGATCCAAGGGACGTCTCCCGAACACCGCGGTTCGGCCGCACGGGCCCTCTCGGGAAAGCTGGCGATCGCGGCGCGGGTCGATCACTACTCCGGGGAGCGAAAGCCCGAACTGGACGCGGAACTGGACGAACGGATCGAACGGATCAGGGAGCGGGATCCCGAATGAGTCTCCCGAATGGCGTCGAACGCCGATCTTTCGGCGGCGTCGAGGGATTGGCCACTCGCGGCGAACCGGTCTACGGCGAGCCGACCGACGAAGAGTGGCGACGGTGGGATCCCCATCGATCGAAACTCGGTGCGATGTTCGAACGCGAGATGGACGCCGGCCTATCGGGTGACGAAACAGTGCTGTATCTGGGCGCGGCGGCCGGGACCACGGTGAGCCACGTCGCCGACTTCGCGGGGCCGACGTATGCGGTCGAGTTCGCGGCTCGCCCAGTCCGGGATCTGCTGGACGCCGCCCAATCGAGAATGAATCTCTTTCCGCTGTTGAAGGATGCTCGATCCCCCGAGACGTACGGACACCTCGTCGAGCCGGTCGACGCGCTCATACAGGACGTCGCGACGAGGGGACAGGCAAGGGTCGCGCTCGCGAACCGACGGTTTCTCCGGGAGGATGGTCGGTTGCTGTTGACAATAAAGGCCAGAAGCGAGGACGTGACCAGCGATCCCGACACGGTCTTCGATGTCGCGCTCGAAACGCTGGGGGACGGATACGATGTCGAGGAGACTCGGTCGCTCGAACCGTTTCACGAGGATCACCTTGGCGTCGTCGCAAAGCCGCGGTGATCGAACTGCTGAGTGGGGCGATTGACCCGCTCGTCGTAGTCGCGAACGACCGCGGACGTATGCTATTTAATGGAGCCCGCTGAAGCACACGTCGATGGATCTGGGTTCGCGCGACGCCTTCGACCGGATGGGAACGCTCGGGATCGAAGAGGAGTTCTATATCGTGGACGGTTCCGGGCGACCCACCTCCGGCACGGACGAGCTCGTCTACGAGAACGGGCCGCCGCGAGTACTCGAAGGACGGCTTGATCACGAACTGTTCAAGTTCGTGATCGAGACGCAAACGCCGACCGTCGAATCGGTCGACGAAGCTCGAGAGGTGGTGAGATACGTCAGGTCCGTACTCGTCGACTGCGCCGGCGACCACTGATGCGAGATCGCCGCCGCGGGGCTTCACCCGGCCGCAAAGTGGCGCGAACTCGAACACGCCGAGAAACCCCGCTACCGCGAGCAACTCGATCGAATCCAGTATCCCCAACACCGAAACACGACCGCCGGGGTACACATTCACGTCGGCGTCGACGACGCGGATAAAGCCGTCTGGATCGCGAACGAACTACGCTGGTATCTTCCCGTTATGCTCGCGCTGTCGGCGAACTCGCCGTACTGGAACGGGTTCGATACCGGACTCGAGTCGGCACGTGCGAAGATCTTCGAAAACCTTCCGAACACCGGCATCCCGACGGCGTTCGAAGACTTCGAGACGTTCCAGTCGTTCGAGCGAGCGATGGTCGATACGAACTCGATAAACGATCGCGGGGAGCTGTGGTACGACGTGCGACCGCATTCGGCGCACGGAACCGTCGAGATCCGGGCACCGGACGGGCAGAGGGATCCGAAGGACGTTCTCGCGTTCGTCGAGTACGCGAACGCTCTCGTCGAGGATCTGGCCGCCCGATACGATGATGGCGAGTCCGGTTCGGATCACCGCAGGGAGTTCCTCGACGAGAACAAGTGGAGGGCGCTACGGCACGGCCACGACGCCGAATTGCTCTCCAGAGATTGGTCGAGCGAGTTCCCGCTCGGAGAACTCGTCGAGCGCGAACGCGATCGTCTCGGCGTCTCCGGGATCGTCGAGACATTCGACGACGAAAGCGGGGCGGCAAAACAGCGTCGGATCAAAGAGGAGGATGGCCTTGATGCGGTCTGTGAAGCGCTACTTCTCGAAGGATACGTCTGACGATAGCGATCGAAACTACTGTCGTGCAGTCGTCGTCGCTTCAGAACTACCGAACAATCCGTTGACGATCGTCTCGACCAAGGTTTGTTCGATCGCATCGTACTCGACGTCGAGTTCCATATCGGGGGTGAGGCCCTCCATCCGAGTGGTAAATACGAGCGATCGAACGAGTCCCTGGACCAGATCGGGATCGTCGTACCGGAAGTCGGGGTTATTGATCCACTTTTCGACGTGAGCGACCGTCCCGTCGCGACTATTCATCGCGATCGACTCGCGTTCTCCTTTGGACAATTGCGCTTGAGCCGTCCGTAGTTCGTCCTCGATAATCAACCGAGAGATGAGCGGATTCGTCCGCGTTTGCTCAAACATCGTCCGAAGCAGGGCGCTCACCTCCGCCCGATCCGAGTCCGCGTCCGCCATCGCCTCTTCAAGCCGTTGTTCAAGAACGTCACGTTCGGTAACGAGAACCTCCGCATATAGTGCTTCTTTCGAGTCAAAGAACTGATAAAACGTACTCGTTCCGATGTCAACCGCATCGGTGACGTCCCGGATACGCGTTCGTTCGAAGCCGAACTGGGCAAATAATTCCCGGCCCTCCGCGATCATTTCCGAGCGAAGTCGCTCTCGGTTTCGCTCGCTAAATCGACCCATCGTGAGGTCTCCTCAGTCTGTAGTCATTCATCGAGCGGGTCTATGAACTCGAGAACAAAAAGATTATTTATTCATAGATTCACATTTCTCGTGTGAATCGAACTTGGTCCTCGGTGAGATGTTGTCGCCGAATCGATGCGGACGATCGGCACCTATTCACGAGAGACTCCACACGATGAGCCGTCGTACTCTCTTCGCTTCCGTTTTCGTCGTTTTACTCGTCGGATCGACGCTCGGCACCACGATAGTCGTTGGACAATCGGGTATCGTCGAAGGCGAACCGCGGCTGGACGTTCACGTGCCGGATCCGACGCTGACGCCAGGAACGACCCAGCAACTCGAACTGCAGATATCGAACGACGGTCGGGTTAGCCTCGGTTCGCCCGAATCGCGCGACGCCGTAACGGCGGCCAGAAACGTCCGTGTGGAGGTCGAAGCTGATGACGATGCGGCGATCGAGATTGAAACGAACCGGCAGGCGATCGGTACCGTCACGGAGAACGAGCCGAACACGGTCCCGATCGCGGTTACGGTCCCCGAAGGAGCCGAATCCGGCGAGTACGAACTCGACGTGGAGTTGCGATACACTCACACCTCCCGGATGGAAGCGGGTGCGGGCGTAATGAACGAACGGACCAGACGCGTTACCCGGACTGTGGACGTGGAGATCGACGATCGGCCACGATTCGAAATTACGAACGTCTCGACCGACGCACAGATCGGCGATCACGGCACTCTGGAGGCCACCCTCGAAAACGTCGGAAGCCAAACCGCCAGCGACGCTCACCTCGCCCTCGAAACCACCAGTTCGACGTTCGCGTTCGGGGCGGGACAGGCCGATTCTGCCCACGCCGGAACGCTCGAACCGGGCGAGCGGGCATCGGTGCAATACGACGTCGCGGTCGACGGGGAGGCCTCCGTTCGAGAGTTCTCCCTTGACGGGACCGTCCAGTACACCGACCCCGACGGCGTCGACGGCGTCGAGGAGGGACTCTCGGTCGGCGTCGAACCGGTCGGGCACCTGCGATTCAGCTTCGACGACGTCGAATCGACGCTTCGGGTCGGCGAGGAGGGGGAACTTCGGGGAACGGTTACGAACGAGGGGCCGCGAGTCGCCGAAAGCGTTGTCGTTCGATTCGCTGACGAGTCGCCGAACGTAATTCCGATCGAGGACTCGGTCGCCGTCGGAGCCCTCGATAGCGGCGAATCGGCCGACTTCGGACTTCCGATCGAGGTGACGAACGAGGCCGAGGCGGTTTCGCGGAACTTCGATATGGCGGTCGCCTACAGGAACGCGGACGGAGAACGTCGGGGCTTCGAAGATATCGACGCGACGGTCGATATCGCCGAGAACCGAGACGAATTCATCCTCGAGGTCACAGAGAGGCAACTCTCCGCCGGTACTTCGACGCTCCTCGACGTCCGGGTTACGAACGCCTTGGACGAGCCGGTAGATGATGTCGAAGCGAAGCTGTTCACCGATAGCCCCCTTACCAGCGAAGACGACGAGGGATACGCCGAACGTCTCGAACCGGGCGAAACCACGACGTTCACGTTCGAGGTGGGTGCCGGCGTCGATGCGACCCCACGAACGTATCCGATACAGATGGACTTCCGGTACGACGATCCGAGCGGGACGAGCAAGATCTCAGACACCTATCGAACCGCCGTCGATGTCACCGAAACCGAAGAGGACAGTCCGCCGTGGCTCCTCGTCGGCGCTGCGGTCGCACTCGTCCTCGTCGCCGGTGTCGGCCTCTACTGGCGTCGGAATAGAGGCTGAGCGTCGATGGAATTCGGTTCGTCTTTCGACGCGGTTGTCGAGCGAGTGAACGAAACCGTCCTCGCACGGTCGCTCGTGGTTATCGCGGCGTTCGCCCTCCTCACGGCGGCGATGTTCGGCGGCCTCCCGCTAATCACCGTCGACGAGGAAGCCACCGATGCGTTCACCGAGGGACTCCCCGAACAGGAAGCGCTCGACGCAATCAACGACGAGTTCGGAGATCGGTTCGAGGAGGAGGGCGCGTCGACCCAACTCATACACGTCGGTGACAACGTGCTCTCGAAGACGGAGCTGATCCGGATTCTCGAGGTTCTCGAACGATCCGAGCGACGCGCGTCGATCAGATACGATGGTGCAAACGGGCCGGCGACCGCTATCGCACGGGCGATCGATCCGTCTGCCGAGACGCCGGCCGAACATCGTCGGGCGATCGAGGGGGCCTCCGAAAGGGAGATCAGACGAACCATCCGGGGCCTGGCCGCAGACCCCGGGTTTCGGTCGCTGGTCTCGGAGGACTTCAACCCGACCTCGGCCTCCGCCTCCGCCTCGATCACGATTGTATCTCACGACGTAGTGGGAGGCGGCGGTGGCCAGGGGCCCGAGCAGGGGAACGATCTGATTCAGGAGATACAGGTGTCGATGGCCGGGATCGCCGATGACACCGACGGTGATATTCGCGTGTTCGGTTCGGGGATCACGAGCCAAGAGTTCGGCAACATCATCGGCGATTCGTTGATAATCGTCCTCCCGGTCGTCTTGCTCTTGATCCTCTGCTTTCTCGTGGTCGCCTATCGCGATCCGATCGATCTCGTCTTGGGATTGCTCGCCCTTCTGATGACGCTCGTGTGGACGTTCGGTACCGTCGGATACGTGGGCATCCCGTTCGATCAGAATATGATCGCAGTACCGGTGTTGCTGTTGGCGGTCGGAATCGATTTCGGCATCCACATCATCAATCGCTATCGAGAGGAGCGGGTCAAAGGGATCAACGCCTTCACCGCGATGGCCGAGGCGAACCGGCAGTTAATCGTCGCCTTCTTCATCGTCACGGTGACGACCGTCTTCGGCTTCGGCGCGAACGTCATCAGCGATCTCGGCCCAATCAGCAATTTCGGGCTGGTGGCGGCGATCGGAATCACCTACACCTTTTTCATCTTCGGCGTGTTCCTGCCGGCGTTAAAGATCGAAACCGATCAGCTCCGAGCGCGATTTTCGATTCCAGCGTTCGGGACGAGTCCGATCTCATCCGAAAACTCTCGGTTCGGCCGACTTCTCTCGGTGGGCG
This sequence comes from uncultured Natronomonas sp., assembly GCA_964559185.1. Classification (GTDB taxonomy): domain Archaea; phylum Halobacteriota; class Halobacteria; order Halobacteriales; family Haloarculaceae; genus Natronomonas. The sequence continues at coordinate 13,383 of CAZLHT010000001.1, read as the reverse complement.
CGACGGCGACTCGGGTCGCCCCGGCCGCCTTCGTCGTCCTCGCGCTCTTGATCGGTGGCGGGGCGGCGGCGTACGGTCAAGACGTCGATCGCTCCTTCGACACCGACGATTTCCTCCCGCCCGAAGAACTCCCCTCTTACATCACCGATCTACCCGAACCGTTCGCGCCTGGCGAATATACCGTGACGAGAAATCTCAACCTCCTCGAGGACCGCTTCGCGGTCAGCCAAGATGAAACTGCCACCATGTATGTCGTCGGTCCGTTCGAAGAGGATCACGCCCTGGAGACGATTCATCGAACGAACCGGGAGCCACCGGATTCGTTCTCGGAAACCGATAGTCATGCTGATTCCGAGAGCATCATCACCGTGATTCGAGCGCACGCGGAGCGCGATCCGGAATTCGCCGCACTCGTCGATCGCAACGATCGATCGGGAAACGGCGTCCCGGATCGAAACCTCGAATTGATCTACGACGAGTTATTCGCGTCGTCGTCGGGTGAGCGAGCCCGCGAATTTCTCACCGAAGATCGACGGGCGGCGAAGATCGAATATACGGTCGAAAGCAGCGCCGACCAAGGCGAGGTCACCGACGACGCGCGGTCGTTCAGCGAGGAGTTCCGCTACAGCGCGACCGCGACGGGTGGGGTCATCGTGTTCAACGCCATCTCGGATCAGATCTTCAATTCGGCGATCCAGAGCCTCGTGACCGCGATCGGGCTCACGAGCGTGTTTTTGGTTATCGTCTACGGGGCGTTGGAACGACGTCCGATGCTCGGCCTCGTGAACCTCTTTCCGATACTCGTGACCGTCGCGCTGTTGCTCGCGACGATGCGGGCGATCGGCCTGCCGCTAAACGCGCTGACGGCGACGTTGCTTTCGATCACGATCGGTGTCGGCGTCGCGTATTCGGTACACATCACGCACAGGTTTATCGACGAGTACTCCGAAAACGGCGACTCCTATGGGTCGCTTCGGACGACGCTCAGCGGAACCGGCGGCGCGTTGACCGGCAGCATGCTCACAACATCGATCGGAACCGGTGCGCTGGTGTTAGCGATCACTCCCGTGCTTGGAAACTTCGGGCTGTTGATGGCCGTCAGCGTCCTGTACTCGTATCTCACGTCAATCCTCGTGCTCCCGCCAGCGCTATTCGTCTGGGGCCGGTATGCGTAAACCGGCAGTTCACCTTCCGCTGTGGCGTCGACAGAGGGTTTATATTTGGCAATACCCTGTGTCCGGCTGATTATCATACATGGCTACCGATGACCCCTCCAATGACGGAGACGACGCGTCCGTCGATGGGGATACCGAAGGTGTACGGGATCGGTTGGAAAAGGAGGCCGAGCGGGCCGCGGAGGGCTTCGACGAGGGGATCGTCGATCTGTTGTCGTGGATCCTCGAAACGGAAACTCGAGCGCGAATCTACGTCCATCTCAGACAGAACCCTCAAAGCACAAGCGAGGAAATCGCCGCGGGGACAGGACTCTATCCCAGCACCGTCCGAGAAGCGCTCTCCGAACTCCACGACGAAGGGAAAGTCGAACGGCGAAAACGCCAATCGGAAGGAGCGGGGAACAATCCATACGAGTACACCGCGATACCCCCAAGCGAACTCGTACGTTCCGTCATAGAGGAGATACAGAGGGAGCTCAACACAATCTTCAATCTCGATTCGCACCTCGGTGTCGAACGCGGAGGCGATGCCGAACCGGTCGATATTACCGTCAAAGACGGCGACTCGGACGAGTGACCGTAGCGAATCCTGAGATCGTCGGACGCGGCGGATTTTTCGGTTCGCTCTCTCACCGAAGCCCCTAAACGGTGGCCGAACATTTCCGCCCTCATGAAGGTCGTCCTGGGCGGAACGTTCGATCCGGTTCACGACGGACACCGGGCTCTTTTCGAGCGTGCGTTCGAACTCGGTGACGTGACCGTCGGGCTGACGAGCGACGATCTGGCCCCGAAGAGCCGGGGCGTCGACCGGTACGTCCGTCCGTTCGAGGAACGAAAAGTCGATCTCGAATCCGAACTCAAGTCCCTTGCCACCGAGTACGGTCGATCATTCGAGATTCGAGAATTGACCAAACCGACCGGGATCGCGACGGAACCGGGGTTTGACGTGCTCATCGTTTCGCCGGAAACTAAATCGGGTGGCGAGAAGGTCAACGAAGAGCGCGAGGCGAAGGGGCTGAAGCCGCTGGAAATCGAGGTGGTCGATCACCGGTACGCAGAGGACGGAGAGATCATCTCTTCGACCCGCATCGTCGCCGGCGAAATCGACGACGAAGGGAACCTAACCCCCGAAGCAGACGGTCGGTCGGCGAGGCAAAAGTAGCTCGATCTCGAACCCGCTGTTTTTTGCCATCCGGCGTTCCAGTCCGTCGTAATGGCCGATCACGCGGACGTCTGTGTCCTCATACCCACGCTGAACGAGGCTGAAACGATCGGCGAGGTCATCGACGGATTCCACGCCGAGGGATTCGAAAACGTCCTCGTCGTGGACGGTGACTCGAGCGATCGTACCCGTGAAATCGCCGAGGAACACGACGCTCGCGTGCTGGTTCAGTCAGGACGAGGGAAGGGCCAGGCGGTCCGGGAAGCTGTCGACGTGATCGATGCGGAGTACATCCTGATGGCGGACGGGGACGGGACGTACCGACCGGAGGACGCCGAAGCAATGATCGAACCGCTCTTCGAAGGACGCGCCGAACACGTCATCGGGAATCGGTTCGCCGATATGGAAGCGGGTGCGATGACGAAACTCAACGCCGTCGGTAACCACCTCATCAATCGCCTGTTCACGGTGATCCACGGACGTAACCTTCAGGACATCCTCTCGGGTTATCGTGCGTTCACCCGGAGTTCTTTCGAGCGGTTTCGGCTCGACGCGGACGGATTCGGTATCGAATCGGAACTCGCCGTCGAGTGCGTCAGACAGGGCGTCGGAACGGAGGTAGTCCCGATCCGATACGAAGCGCGGATCGGGGGCTCCGAGACGAACCTCAATCCATTCCGGGACGGCGGACGGATCATCCTCACGCTATATGCGCTCACGAAAACGAACAATCCGATCTTTTATTTCGGCAGCGTTGCGGGGGTCGGGGCGATCGCGGGAGTCGGGGTCGGCCTGTTCGTCGGATACCGCTACTTCGTCGAAGGAATTTCCCACGAGGTGCTTGCGCTCTTGGCGGCGTTTCTCGTCCTACTGTCGGTGCAGCTTTTGATGTTCGGGGTGCTCTCGGACATCTTGGTTTCGATCAGCCGCGAGCAGACTCGTCGCCTCGAAGAACTCTCGGATCGGCTTCGGGAACTCGAGAAGTAGATGGAGGAGTTAAAAGGGAATTAACGATCGGAGCGTCCCGAGAAAACCGTCGGTCGCGCGTTCACGTTCGGCTTCGAAGACGGGATGAATCGCATTCAAAAACTCCTGTCGGGTCTCGAAGCGAATGTTATCGACCCGGTCGAGTACTTCCGAAAGGTGGAGGGTGTTCCCCGACGCGTCGTACGGCACCGCCGGATCGTCGAGGGCGTCCAGTAGCTCCTCGTCGGTCGCCGGAAACTGAACGCTTGCCCGTTCGAGATGATCGTCGAGCGCCGCGATTCCGAACGCGACCGCTTTCGGTGCATCGTCGCCATCGCCCCCCTGTGGCGGCCGTACTCCCATCGGGTGGCAGTTGCGCGTACACGCACCTAAAGATTCCCGACTCGATCGCGGTGGACAGAGCTATTTCCGTCCCCGCCCATGGAACGATATGACCGATTATACCACGGTTTCGATTCCGAAAGAGCTCTCCGAACGCGTCGAGGAAACGATCGAGGGAACGAGTTTCTCATCGACGAGCGATCTCGTTCGCTTTTTGCTTCGGAGCATCGTCATCCAGCATCAAAAGCAGGGAACGCTTACGGAAGCGGAATTCGACGAGATCACCGATCAGCTCCGCGATCTCGGATACCTGCAGTAATCGAGCGTGGAACCGTCAATACTAAGTATTTTAGGTCAGCCTAAAGACGTATGATGGAGACGGATCACGACCGGCCGGTCGAATCCCGCCGTGTCCTCCGTGCGCATAATCGACGAGCGAGTACGATCGCTCCGGCGTGGTACGAACCGTCCTCCGATCGGAGACGAGGCGACGGGATATGAGGAATCGACCTTTCGAAACCCGACGAGACGGATTGGTCACGCGCAGCCGACTGACCGTCGCCGGGACCGCACTCGTGCTCATCGTCGGGGTTCTCATCGCGATTCGAACCGTAGATCCGAGGGAGGCGATTTCGCTCGTTCGTGAAGCCGATACGTGGCTCCTAGGGGCTGCGTTCGTCGCTTATGTTCTCTCCTGGCCGATTCGAGGACAGCGGTACGGCGACGTGCTTTCGGCGATGGATCGACGCTTCAGCACTCGCTTTCTCGCACTCGCCATCTTTGCGAGCCAAACGGCGAACTTGGTCGTTCCCGCGAGGGCCGGTGACGGACTTCGCGCCTACCTTCTCAACGATCGGCGGGCCGTTTCGTACCCGACCGGCGTCGCTTCGCTGGCCGTCGAGCGCGCGTTCGACCTCGTGGCGCTTACCACACTCGGCGGTGCGGCGTTCGCGTTCCTCTATTTCGATTCGGTGTCCGTATTGTCGGGCGAGTCCGCGACCGGCACGGGTATCGGAATCGGCATCGGTACCGCCGTGCTACTACTCTCCGTCCTGACGGTCGTCGTCGCCCGAACGGATCGAGCGTTCGGTATCTGGATCCGTGACTGGAGTGTGGGGCCTCGTCTCTCGGTAATCGTCGACGTCGCTGTTCGTTTCGGAAGTCGTATCCGCGTCGTGGCCAATAGCCCCAGGGACCTCGCCACGATATACGCCGGGAGCGTGGCGATATGGGCACTTGATATCCTGACGGCGGTTCTGGTACTGGCGTCGTTGATCGGGGCCGGAGGTGGACTGTCGGGATGGAGTCTCGTCGCCGTCGGCACGCTGGCGGTCAGCGTCGGAAATCTCGCGAAAGTACTTCCCCTCTCGCAGGGGGGAATCGGCCTGTACGAAGCGGCCTTTACTGGCCTCGTCGTCGGTGTCACCCCGATTGGCGTCGAGGTCGCGATAACCGCAGCAATACTCGATCACGCGTTGAAAAACGGTGTCACGGTCATCGGCGGTGTAGCGGCCGGGGTCACACTCAACGTATCCCCGAGGTTCGCTCCGAGCGCTGTAAGAACGGCGAAACTAGAACCACCAGATTATTAGGCTGGCCTAAAATATGGGTGGATAATGAACCGGGATAATCTCCGACGACCGAATCGAGACGTATGCATCATCGTCCCGACGATTCGAGAGTACGAATGCATACGAACGTACGTCGAAAATGCCCGTACCCACGGGTTCGACGTCTCGCGACTGCACTTTCTTCTGGTGACGGAAGATTTCTGTGAAACCGATTCGATGCGCGCGATGCTCGACGATCTCGACGTTTCCGGGGCGGTCTTCGACGGGACTGGGCGCGAGGAGTGGTACGAAACGAACGGAATCGAACGGTACGAACACGTCGTCCCGGCCGCGAGTCACGCCGAAACGAGTTTCGGTCTTCTCTATATGTGGGCCAACGACGAATTCGAGTACGGTACCTTCATCGACGACGATACCCTTCCACACCGCGATCAGGACTACTTCGGTCAACACATGCGTAATCTCGATTTCGGCGGAGAGATTGAGCGAGTCTGCTCGGATGCTCGGTGGGTGAACGTGCTGTATCAGAGTGCGGACGAACACGGACTGTACCCACGCGGATACCCCTACTCCGCGATGGACGAGACCGTCGAAACGGATACCGTCGAAATCCGGCAAGGCGACGTCGTCGCCTCGCAGGGGCTGTGGACGAACGTGCCGGATCTGGATGCCGTTCGAATCCTGATGGACGGGGATCTTCGGGGACAGGCCCGGACCCGAACTGCGGCCGAGGACTTCCGACGGGACTTCGTCGCGGCTCGCGGTAACTACCTCACGGTCTGTTCGATGAACCTGGCGTTCCGTCGAGAGGTGATCCCGGCCTTCTATCAGCTCCCGATGGACGACAACGAATGGGAGGTCGGTCGGTTCGACGACATCTGGAGCGGCGTCTTCCTCAAGCGGGCCTGTGACGTTCTCGGCAAGCGGATCTACAACGGCGCCCCGCTGTGTGAGCACAATAAAGCCCCGCGATCGACGTTCGACGACCTTCACAACGAAGTCGCCGGGCTCGAACTCAACGAACACCTCTGGGAGGTCGTCGATAACGCGGGGGGAAATGCGACGGCGTACGCCGAAGTCTACGACACAATGGCAGATCGACTTGAGGGGGGCGAGTTCGACGAGTATCGGAACGGGGAGTTTTTCAACTACGTCGGATCACACATGCGAGACTGGCTCGATTGCCTGAACGAGGTTCGCTCCGTCTCCGTCGAGCCGGATGATTGAATCGGTACATATAAGATGTTTTAGGCAAACCTAAAAATATGAATCGGCGAACGGTTACGGGGAAAACCAACCGTCGGCGCGTCCTCGCGGGTGTAGGCTCGTTCGGAGCGATCGGGTTGGCGGGTTGCGCAGGCTATTTCGAAAGTGAGGGCGGCGACGGGGGCGAGGATCCGTCCGAATCGATCGTCGGCCAGATCGGATCCGGCCGAGAGGGACGTGAGCTCCCCGACGGAACACCGATCGCCGAAATGCCGGATCTCGAGGGCGAACTCCACGTTTACTCGGGGCGTGGCGAATTCCTCGTTGGCGATCTCGTCGAGTACATCGACGAACTGTACGACGACTTCTCGCTCACGATCCGGTATGGTGGCTCGACCGATCTCGTGAACCAGATCGCTAACGAAGGGGAGGGCTCTCCGGCAGACGTATTTTACTCTGTGAATGCCGGGGCGCTGGGTGCGCTGTCGGACGAGGATCGCACACGGGGTCTCTCTGACGACGTCGCAGAGATGGTCCGTTCGGAGTTCAGAACGGACGATTGGATCGGGACGTCCGGGCGAGCGCGGACGGTTCCCTATAATACGGATGCGTACTCCGAAGATGAGATACCGAACGACATCATGGCGTATCCCGAGGAATTCGACGGCGATCTCGGATGGGCCCCCTCGTACGGATCCTGTCAGGCGTTCGTCACCGCGATGCGAATCATTGAAGGTGAAGAACCAACTCGCGAGTGGCTGAACGACGTCGTCGAGTCCGGTATTCAGGAGTATCCCGACGAGTTCGCGGCCTGTCAGGCGATCGCAGACGGCGAGATCGACGCCGCGTTCACCAACCACTACTACATCCAACGGGTGTTGGACGGAAGTTCCGACGCCTCGATCGCCACCGCGTTCACCCGAGGCGATGCGGGAGCCGTGTTCAACGTCGCTGGCGCTGCCGTCGTCGACACCGCCGACGACGGGACGCTCGCGGAGAACTTCGTTCGACATCTTCTTTCGGCCGAAGCGCAGGATTACTTCGCGCGTTCGACGTTCGAGTATCCGCTCGTTCCCGACGTCGAGCCGATCGGCGACCTCCCCACGATCGACGAGCTCAACGTTCCGGACGTCGATCTGACCCAGCTATCGGACCTCCAGCCGACGATCGATCTCATGAGAGACGTCGGTATCGAAATCTGAACGCCGCAGAACCAACTTCGACGTGTCATCCACACTACGTACCGTTTTTCGGCGGTGTTCGCGCTGGCGAGAGGTGGCGAACGATCGAGTGAAACGGATCGATCGGCTGTCGATCCTCGCGGTCTGCGTCGCAGTCGTCTCGGCAGCGAGCGTCTTCGTCCTCGCCACGAACGTCTTCGGATACCACTCGAGCAATCACGACGAGGGCGTGTACCTCCTGCAGGCGTCGATGCTACTGGACGGTCAGCTCGAACTCTACGCCGACGGACTGGTCGGCGCGGTCCGGCCGTGGTTCTTCGTCGAGGACGGTGGACGCCTCTATCCGAAATACGCCCCCGTCCCGGCGGCGATGTACGCCGTTTCGATGGGACTGTTCGGCGAACCGCGGGTGACGCTGGCCGCCGTCGCCGCGGGTAATTCGGCGTTGATCTTCCTCCTCGGTGCGACAATCGCCGACCGTCGGGTGGGGGTCGTCGCTGCCGTTCTCTTCGCGGCTTCGCCGCTGGCGCTCGTGACGACGTCGGTATTTCTCCCGTACGCGCCGACGACGTTTCTGAACCTCCTGTTCGCCGTAACCTACCTGCGGGGCGTGCGGAACGAGTCGACACTTCTCGCTGCGATCGCCGGGATCGCGATCGGACTGGCGTTTTTCGCCAGACCGTTTACCGCAGTGCTGTTCGCGTCTCCGTTCGTCCTCCACGCGGCGTTTCGCGTCGGCTCCTCGATTCGCACCGAAGGCCTCCTCCCCGTTCCGGAACCGGTTGGCCGACACGGACTCACGGCGTGTTTCGGCCTCCTCTTCGTCGGCGTGGCGCTCGCGTACAACCTCCGAATCACCGGATCGGCGCTGACCTTTCCCTACGAGGCGTTCGCGCCGATGGACGGCCCCGGATTCGGTCGACGGGAAATTCTCGGCCACTCGATCGACTATACACCGGTGGTCGCACTCGAGGCGAACGGCTACGTACTCTGGTACTTCGCGACGAGGTGGTTCACCGCGGGGCCGATCGGCACAGCGCTCGCGGGCGGCGGCGTGGCGCTCGCGTTCCGTCGCTGGCGGCGCGGCGCGGACGTCCTCGACTCGACGATCGGGCCGTCCCCGTCGTTCGACCGCACGGCTGGAGTGTTGCTCGGGAGCCTCTTCGTGACGGTCCCGGTCGGTAACGTGCTCTTTTGGGGAAACGCCAACATCCTCGCGACACCGACCGATCCAACCGACGGGTTCATCTCGCAGTTCGGTCCCTTCTATCACTTCGATTTGCTCGCGCCGCTGTCGCTCTTCGCCGCGATTGCCCTCGTCGCGTGCTGGCAGCTCGTGCCGACCGCTCGCTCGACGTTCGAACGTCGATCGTCCTCTCGAACGGCGACGACACTCGGCATCGGCGCACTCGTCGCGATCGTTCTGCTGATTGGACTCGCGAACGTCGCGGTCGTCTCCGCACCGCTCGAGCGGAACGCCGCGTACGGTGACAAGTACGAACGGGCGTACGAGCCGATTGAGGGGGCATCCTTTGACGACGCGCTCGTGTTCATTCCGACTCCCTACGGGGACTGGCAGAACCATCCGTTCCAGTATCTCCGAAACGATCCCGGATTCGACGGACCGGTCGTCTACGCGCTCGATCGTGATCCCGGCGACGATTTCGCCGTGCTCGATGCGTATCCGAACCGGACCTCCTACCGGTACACATACCGGGGCGAGTGGACGTCAAACGCGTACAGACACGTCGTTCCGAAGCTCGAACCGCTAACGGTACGGCGCGGAGTGGCGCTCGAAGGCCAGACGATCGTCGGCGTACCCGAGCGCGTCTCGAGGGCGAGCGTTCGCCTGGAGACGGAATCCGAATCGGGAGAGAGAACGCATGCTGGATACTCCGTTAGGGACCCAGGCGAATCGCTCGCAGTGACCTGGTGGATGGACAACGAAGCCGCTCGACTCCACGGTGCAGAACTCGATTCCTCCGTCGGACTCGGCGGGATCGACGCCGTAATCGTGACGGTGACGCTCGTCGACCTCGACGGCTCGACACTCACCTATCGACAGGAGGCGACCGTCCGGACGGGCCCCGACGGCGTCGAAATCGTCTGGCCGCCGGAGCGGTACGTGTGTCCGCTCGTGACCGACTGCGGGACCGAGGGGACGTATCTCCCGGACGACCCGAACGCCCACTTCGACGACGTGTCCTTCGAGACGCAGATCGCTTCGAGGGATGGCAAGGACGGGAGGTCGACGGATACGAGCAGTTCACTGCGAGACAGTAGTTGAGACGGATTGTTTCGATCCATGACGACCGTTTCTACCGGATCGCACCCGATTACAGCCGAGCACAATCGCTTTCAATCGATCACGACCGATCACGATAAATCGCGAGGAATACGAAGGAAATCGGCGTTGTGACGTCGAGAAGAGGGATCCGAGGTTGACGAACGGAGGCCAAGAGTGTCACGGTCGTCCGCGGGGCGTCCCCCTATCGGAAGCGCTCCTCGAGGGGAACTTTGACGATCGATTTGGCGATTTCGGCACCGCCCTGCAGCGGATCCAGTTTTGACTCGCCGGCACGCTCGCGGTAGTCGATCGGGTGTTCGCGGACGTCGTACCCGCGCATCAACGGTCGGATGAGGAGTTCGGCAGAGAGACCGGTGTTTTCCGTCCACTCGATGGATTCGACGACCTCGCGGCGATAGGCGCGCATTCCCGTCGTGGTGTCGTGAACGCGCTCGCCCATCAGCGCGCTCGCGACGAGCGCGAAGAGACGATTGCCGAGGCGGTTGAATCCCGGCATTGTCTCCGCTCCGTGGTAGAGTCGGTCCCCGCTGACCACGTCGTAGCCCGCGTTTATCGCCTCGAGGAATTCGGGAAGTTGCTCCATCGGATACGTGTCGTCGCAATCGGTCGTGACGACGATCGATCGATCCGGGGCGAGGATCGCGGCTTTGACCGCGACGCCGTACCCCTGCGGTTCCTGTTCGACGACGCGAGCCCCGTGTTCGCGGGCGATTTCCGGAGTTCGATCCGAGGAGCCGTCGACGCAGACGACCTCCGCTTTGCCGTCGGTAACGCGATCTATGTCGCGCAGGACGGTTCCAATCGCCGCCTCCTCGTCGTAGGTTCCCATCACGACGCTGACGTCCTCGAAACCAAATCGGTCATCGTCGGTTGGCGAGTCTGTGCCCGGTTCTTGGCGTTCGAAATCGGCGCGTTCGGTCTCTATCGCTCCACTCATTACTCACCGTTTCCCATCGACCCACTTGAACTTTTAGGTTTACCTAAAACAGATAGGCTACCGCAACCACGCTTCGACGTTTTCGCCCGTGCGTAAGGCGAGCGCCGCGATGGTGAGCGTGGGGTTCATCGCACCGCCGGTGGGGAAAACGCTGCTGGAGACGATCCAGCAGTTATCAAGATCATGCGTCCGCAACTCGGCGTTCACGACGCTTTTTTCGGGATCATCTCCCATCCGGGTCGTGCCCATATGGTGGTAGGCGGGTCCGGTGTCCTCGGGACCGACCTGCCACGTGATCTCCGCGCCCAGTTCTTCGAGGATGCCGCGCTGGATCTCGTTGGCCCGATCGATGGTCCGGAGTGCCCTGTCGTCGACCGTCCAGCGAACGTCGGGGACGGGATTTCCCCGATCATCCGTCCGGTCGGGATCGAGCGTGACGTGGCTCTCTCGCCGTGGGAGCTGCTCGACGAGTGCGCCCATCCCGACGTGGTTTCCGTACTCCCCTCGCAATCGTTCGAGCAACTCGTCGCCCCAGTCGTCCCCGGAGAGCGCCATCTCCACCGGCGAAGGACCGGCGTAGTTGAAGAACTCCAGTTTGAAGGGGGCGATTTCTTCGTCCGCCTCGTCGTAGAACTGGTGGCACTCGCTCGTGAGAAATCCGACGTGATTCTGGCGGGTCGGTTCGTCCAAGATGCCGCCCGTTCCCGCGAACAGGTGATCCATGAAGAACGCCCCGACGAGCCCACTGGAGTTTGCGAGGCCGTCCGGGTAGTGCTCGGATTCGGACGACAAAAGCAGCCGCGGCGTTTCGACGCCGCCGCAGCAGACGACGAACGCGTCGGCCTCCTGTCGATGTTCGGTTCCGTCCGGAGTCGCATAGACCGCGGCCGTCACTCGTTCAGCGTCGTGATCGAGGTACTGCACCGGTGCGCGATCGAGGACGGCTGCCCCGTTCGACTCCGCCCGGTTCACGTGAACCGTGGCATCGTACTTCGCCCCGGACGGACAGACCGGCTGGCATGTCCCGTACCCGACACACGCGGACCGACCGTCGTAGGACTCGGAGTTGCGCGCGTTCGGGACAGAATGCATGTCGATACCCAGATTCTCGCAGGCGTCGGCGAAGAGCGAATCGCTGTAGGACGGTTCGAAAGCCGTCATCGGGTACGGCTCCTCGCGCGGCGGATCGTAGGGGTTGTCGACGGAACCGGCGACGCCCAGTTCGTGTTCGGCAGTCGCATAATACGGACGAAGGTCTTCGTAGTCGATCGGCCAGTCCGCTCCGACGCCACGAACGCTCGCCGAATTGAAATCATCCTCGTGGAGCCGCATTACCATCCCTTGCCAGTGGAGCGTCGAGCCGCCGATGCCCTTGACGCGGGCGTGGTTCAACGGATAGAACCTCTCCCCCGAGGCCGAGTGCGCGTCGCGTTCACCTCCGCCCTCCCAGACGTCGGGACGATCGAACGCCGGTCGGATCGCCCGTTCTTGTCGTTCGAGTCGATCCACTGGATCGAACCGCGGGCCTGCGTCGAGAACGAGGACCTCGTGATCGGCCGCCAGACGGTCAGCGATCACCGCACCCGCCGGCCCGGCACCGATTACGCAGACGTCGATGTGTTCACGGGGCGTGCGATCGACGCTCCCCGTATCGATCCCCGCCATCAGGGACCTCGTCCGTAACTATCGGTGCCGCCGGGGTGGCCTTGTGGGTTTTCAATTCCGACGAGTTCGCCGCCCTTCGGCGAGGCGTACAGCGCGAGGAGGAGTTCGTTGACCACGTAGTATCGAATCTGTTCCGCGGTCGTCCCCGAGGGATCCTCGTCGGCACTGTCGGCCCCGGCATCCCGCAACAGGCGATCCAGTTCCTCGGGCGAAAGATCGGTGACCCCGGCATCGTACCAAGACCGGGCCAACTCGTCGAGTTCCGTGACGGCCGACCGAATTCCGTCGGCGTGCGGCTGGCTGGCGAGTCGACCCTCGAGAAAGCCATCGACGAATTCGTTGACGCTGGATACCTCCGTCGGATAGACGACCGCCGCCACCGCGATCAACGCCGATTTCACCTCGCCGTCGGTCGGTCCGTTTCCCTTCGAGGGGGAGTCGTCCTGGCGGCTCTTTTGGAGTCTGGGGCCTCCGAATGCGATCGCGCCGGTGGCTCCGAGCGCCGCGAGGGCGGCCGTCGCATCCCGCCTCGTCAATTGCATGCATTTGGTTTAGGCAAACCTAAACATTTATACCCATCGGAGAGAATCCATCGATCACCGGTTATATCGTTGTCGTAAGGTCCATCACGCCCCACCTCGGACCCATCAGTACGCACCCTCCACGACCATGAGCTGGAGACACCGAATCGTCGGTCAATCCTCGGACGAGGAGTTACCGGTGGGACTTACGATACTGTCGGGGGCGATTGCGACGGCGCTCGTGTTTCCGCTACTGTGGTTGGTGATCGAGGCGATGACCGTCGAAGCGGGTCGAGCCCGTGAGCTACTGTTTAGCGCCGGGACGTTCGAGGTGCTCCTCAATAGTCTC